>NZ_JAIUIM010000023.1:0-99081 GCF_020165615.1 Mesorhizobium sp. BH1-1-5 | reverse complement strand
GCGTTGCGGCGCGGCCGCACATCTCTTCGTCAGGGAGGTAAAGCTTAATCCATCGGCCTCTTATCGCCAGGCTTGCCGGGCAGTTCCTGGGGAAAGAGTTCATACTTGGCCTGCTTGTCCGCCTTGACGAACACGCGTTCGCGGATGATCGAATCCTCGGCCCAGTTGAACATGAAGATCGGCGTGCCCTGCGGGATGTTGGAGAAGCGCTTGTTGACGATGAGCGCGCCCGGATATTCCGTCAGCCCGACATTGTAGACATGCTCCGTCGAGATCTTCTGGAACTTCCGCATCAGTTCGGCACGCTGGTCGTTGTCCTGCGTTGCGACGAACTTGTTGACGATGTCGACGAGGTCCTTCTCGAACGGCATCAGGTCGACCTCGCCGCTTTCCGGCGCGCGATGGTTCCAACTGGTCTTCGGACCGACCGGCGCCAATTGCTCGGTGTTCTGCACCACGGAGGTGAGCTCCTGGTCGTTGCGCCGGATCAGCCAGTCGAAGCGGCCTGAATATTGCGAGGCATCGCGCTGCGTGCCGTTGAGCCCGTTGAGCACGACCCTGAGGCCCAGCTTCTCCATCTGCGCCACCACGCCTTCTGCAAGGCTCTTGTCGGTGGTGTAGTCGTTGTTGACCAGCATCACGATCTCGACATTCTTGCCGCCGGCGGTGCCGGCCGGGAAGTTCACGAAGCCGTCACCGTCGGTGTCCTTGAGACCGGCCTTGGCAAGCAGGGCCTTGGCGCCTTCGAGGTCGAACGGATAGTAGACGGTCGACTTGCGGTCATAGAAGCTCGTGCCCGACGAGAAGCCGCCCGGATAGATGGCGGTGAACGGACCCTTGACCAGCGAGTCGCCCAGCGCCTTGCGGTCGAGCGCCATGGTGACGGCCTTGCGGAAGTCCTCGTTGCGGTTCAACTCGCGGACCGCCTGGCTGCGCTCGTCCGGGTTGCCCCAGCCATTGGCGGAAAAGTTCAGGCGTAGGTTGTAGCCGATGAGGCGAGGGCCGAAGGCAAGCCGGGCCGGCGCGTTCGGGTCGGCCGCGCGCTTCAGCGACGCGACGAAGTTCTCGGGCTGCTCGAGGTTGGAGAAGTCGCCCGAGCCCGCCACCGCCTGCACGTCGCGGTCGGCCCAGGTCGAGAGCTTGTATTGCAGCTCGTTGAGGTAAGGCAGCTGGTTGCCCTTCTCGTCGACCTTCCAATAGTACGGGTTGCGGCGCATGACGATGATGTCGTCCGGCCTATATTCGACCGGCACCCAGGCGCCCATCACCGGCATGTTCATATATTCCGGCGGGAAGGCGTTCTTGAACTGGTCGTAGGTGTTCTTCGAATATTTCGGATGCTGCGGCTTGAGGATGTGCGAGGGGCCGGGGCAGAAAGTGCCATAGGCCATGGCATAGAGATACTGCCGCGGAAACGCCTCCTTGAACGTCCACTCGACGGTGTAGTCGTCGATCTTCTTCAGCGTCGTGCCGACGCCGAAGGTTTCCGGCGTGGCGCCGTTCAGCGGTGAGACGTTCGGATCGACGACCTCGTCGTCCCAGTAGAACATGACGTCGTCGGCATTGAAGGGCGCGCCGTCGGACCATTTGGCGCCTTCGATCAGATGCATGGTCAGCTTGTGGCCGTCGCTCGACCAGTCCCAGTTCCTGGCGAGGTTGGGCAGCGGCTCGGTGTCCTTGGCCTCGACCTGGAACAGCGGCGCGGTGCGCGTCAGGCATTCGGAAAGGCCGATGTCGATACCGCCCCAGCCCTGCGTCTGGCCGGCGCCGTAGTTCCAGCCTTCCGGCCGGCCGCCGATGACGTGGCGCATCGTGTCGCCATAGACGCCGATGCCATCCGGCATGTTGCCGGTCTTGAAGACCAGCGGCTCCTTGGGCAGCCTGTCCTTGACCGGCGGCAGCTTGCCGGTCTTGACGTATTTCTCCGTCACCCAGTCCGGCTCGTGATAGTCGGGCAGCGCCTTGAACTCCAGGATGGAGTCGCGCGCCACATAATGGATCTTGCCTTCGGCCGGGAACGTCGCCGGCTCCGGTGGCACGGTCGGCTCGGACGCGAAGGCGTTGAGTGCATGGACCGAGACGCCGAGCATCAACCCGGCGACAATGCCAATTCTACGAAAACTCCTCATAGTCTCCTCCCAGATGTTTGGACGTCTCTGTTGCCCGCCTCTTATTTTCGGGTGGCTGGTTTCCGACGGACTTGCCCTCCTGCAGGTCCGTGTTCCGAGCGGTCAGCCGGCCTGTTTGAGCGCCGCCTTTTCGGCGCGCAATTCCTCGATCGAGCGCACGCTGCGGCGCGCGGCACCCGCCCATTCGCGGGTCTTGACCTTGGATTTCGAAAGCCGCGCCTTCGCCGCCGGGACGGCATCGGCATATTGCGGCAGCCAGGCGGCCTGGGCGACGACCATCTCGTCCACCATCTGCCAGACCTCCTCCGGCGTCGACACGGCGCCGACCAGCGGGTCATGCAGCACGGCGAGCTTCAACAGGTCGATATCGCCGGCGATCGCCGCATGCACAGACATGCGTTGCACGTTGATCGAAGCCATGCAGGTGGCCGCGCAAGCCTCCGGCAGCGTGATACCGGCCGCCATGTTGATGCCGAAGCGATCGACGAAGCCGGGCGATTCGATGATGGCGTCCTGCGGCAGGTTGGTGATCACGCCATCGTTCTTGACGTTGAAGTGGCCGCGATAGACGCGGTTGGTTTCCAGCGCTTCCAGGATGTGGCTGGCATGCTCGTTGGAGCGCCTGGCCGGGTCGATCGGCTTCGACGCCGCTTCGAGGAATTGCGGATATTCGGTCTCGAACCAGTTTCGGGTCTCGGTCGAGTAGCGCAGATAGCCGCCGGTCTCGCCATGGATCCAGTCGGACATGTCGATCCAGCGCGTGATCTCGTCGGGGCGCTTGCGGTACCAGGGCAGGTATTCGGAGAGATGCCCGTTGCTTTCGGTGGAATAGACGCCGAAGCGCTTCAGCACGTCGATGCGCAGCTTTTCCTGCTTCGAATAGACCGGGTGCGCCTCGAAGGCAGCGACCAGCTCGTCCTTGCCGATCGGCCGGCCGTTCAATCTGAGCTCGATGAACCAGGTCTGGTGGTTGATGCCGGAGCAGACATAGTCGAGCTCCTTGGGCGACTTGGCGCCGAGCACTTCGGCGATCTGTTCGGCGCCGTGCTGCACGCCGTGGCAGAGCCCGACCGTGTCGACCTTGCCGTATTCGATCGCGGCCCAGGTGTTCATCGCCATCGGGTTGGCGTAGTTGAGGAACCTGGCGCCAGTCTCGGCGACCTCGCGGATATCTCGGCAGAAGTCGAGGATCACCGGAATGTTGCGCTGGCCGTAGAGGATGCCGCCGGCGCAGATCGTGTCTCCGACGCATTGGTCGATGCCATATTTCAGTGGAATGCGGATATCGTCGGCATAGGCTTCGAGCCCGCCGACGCGCACGCAGCTGATGATGTAGCGCGCGCCCGCCAGCGCCTCGCGGCGGTTCGTCGTCGCCGTCACCTTGGTCGGCAGCTTGTTCGCCTCGACAATCCGGTCGAGGATCGCCTTGATCATCCCGAGATTGTGCTCGCTGACATCGGTCAGCGCGAATTCGATGTCCCTGAATTCAGGCACGCACAGGATGTCGGTGAACAGCTTCTTGGTGAATCCGACGCTGCCGGCGCCGACAATAGCGATTTTGAAGCTCATCACCTTCACCTCGATCCAATCGAATGCTAGGCAAGGAGCAGCAAGGGAGGATACGGCCGCGTGCCTTGGCGCACGCACCCCTCGAAGCCGGAAATCCGGCTTTTCTCCTCCCGCCCGCTCCTCGGCCGCAGGTCATTCCCGTTCTTGAGGGCCTGATTATGCGCTTATTCGCCGGCGCGGCCAGAGAAGGATTATGCTTTCGAGGGTAATTTTGTGCTGCGGGACCTGATCGCCAACGGAAAGCTGATGCGCACGATCTCGCTGCCGCGCGGTCGCCAGCGCCTGCATGCCATGCCAACCAGCACGGGCTACGAGCTGCGCGAGGACGAAACCTACGACTGGGACGGGCGAAAGCGCGGCCAGACGCCGTTCACCGTGCTCCAGCACACGATCAGCGGCAGCGGTCAATTGCGCTACGAGAACCGCAGCTATCGTCTGCAGGCGAACGACACGCTGCTTGTTTTGGTGCCGCACAATCATCGCTACTGGTTGGCCAAGGGCGACCGCTGGGAATATTTCTGGATCTCGATGAATGGCGAGGAGGCGCTGCGCATCCACAAATCGATCCTCAGCGTCTCGGGCCCGGTGTTCCGGCTGCAGCCGGCGACCATCGATCACCTTGCCGATTGCAGCCTGCGGCTCATCAAGGGCGCGGCTTCGTCCGGCGCTGCCTCGGCGATCGCCTATGAGGCGGCGATGGCGCTTTACGACGACGTGTTCGGCTCGCATGCCTTCGCCGAAAAACAGAGTGCCATGCAGCCGGTCATCGACCACATCAACGCCAATCTCGACAAGCCGCTGCCGGTGGCCGAGCTGGTCGAGATCAGCGGCCTCAGCCGCGCTCATTTCTCGCGCTGCTTCGCCGAGAGCGAAGGGCTGCCTCCGGCGGAGTTCGTCCTGCAGCAGCGGCTGCAGCGCGCAGCCAAGCTCCTGACCAAGGCGGATTTCCTGCCGGTGAAGGAGGTCGCGGTGCTGTGCGGCTTCGAGGACGCGAACTACTTCTCCAAGGTCTTTCGCCGCTGCTACGGCATCAACCCGACGCAGTTCCGCACCACCGGCATGTATGCGAGCCTCGGCAGCCACCGCTGATGTCCTGTGGGTTCTTGGAAGACGTCAGCGCTTGGCGTCGAGCGTGGTCGAGGCTGTGCTGACCGGATCGGCCGCAGCGGCGAAAGCCGCGTCGATCTGCTCGGGCGTGCGCTGCCCGGAGCGTTTCCAAGCGACATACTGCACGATGCCGAAGCCCGGCCGCTGCGGCACCGTCTTCACCACCGGCATGCGGAAACCGTCGCGGAATTTTTCCCAACGCGCGCCGAGCACCGCCACCATCTCCTCGAAGGTCGGCGGCGTCGCCACGTCGGCATAGGTGATGGTGACCTTGCCGGCGAGGGCTTTTTCGCGCGAGAGCGGCACCGGGATCGAGGCGAGGTAGTCGGCCGGCACGTCGAGCAGGCCGCCGAAGGCCCATTCCTGGCGCAGCTGGTCGGCGCTCATCGGCGCGACGCTGACATCGATGTCGTTGGGCGTGCCCGGTACCCGGTAGGGGCAGCGGAAACGGCCGCAATTGGCCTGCGCCGAGAATTGCCACAGCGCATAACCCTGCCAGTTGCCCATCGGGAAATGCACGTCGATGTCCGGCTTGTAGCGCGCATACCACAGTGGCAGTCGCGACAGCAGGCGATACTGGTAACGATTTTCGGCGATGTACTGGGCGGTCTTGCCGTTGACATAAAGCACCGGAAAGCGGCCGAGGCGGCGATGCACCTGGCGCACGAATTCCTCGGCGTCCTCCAGCGACATCCATTGCGTGGCGTCGATGCCTTCGATGTCGAGGGCCATCAGCTCGTCCGGCGCCGGTTCCGCGAAATCGATGAAATTATTGGCCTGCTCGACTGGGTTGCCGGGCCGCGCGAGGTGATAGGCGCCCCATTTCAGGCCAAGCGCCTTGGCCACCACCTTGCGCGTCTGGAACAATTCGCGCGTCACCGCATAGCGTTTCCATTGCATCTTGCAGAGTTTGACGTCGGCCTCGGCACCGAAGCAGAAATAGGGCGGCGGCAGCCCGTCGGACGCCTTGTTGATGAAGCCCGCGATGCGCTTGTCGGTGACGAGTTGCTGCCAGTCGATCGAATTGTATTCGTAGGCGTCGATCACCAGCGGGCGGTCGGCATTCTTCCACGGCTCGGAGAAATCCGAGGCCTTTGCCGCCGTGCCCAGCACCATCGCCGCAGCGATCAGAGCCAGGCGGCGAAGAGGGCGCGCCGGCTTTTTCAATCAGGGTGTCCCCACTGACCAGGGGACGATCCTGAACCGCTATGGTTAAGGAAGTGCTTTCAGAACATCGGCTTGCTTCGGCCTGCTCCAAAACGTCAAAAAAGTATCGGTCGGGTGGACAAGCCGTGGTGGCAGGCGCTTCAATTGCCGCCTAAGCTTTCAATCAAGGCGGCCAGTGGGAATACACGGTCTGCCGAACGAAGCGCAGCAACCGGTCACAAGACCGGACCCGCGCGGGGAGGAAGAGGAAGATGAATCCGGACCTGGAAGTCGTCCAGATCAGACAAGGAGAGTCGTTCAAGGCCTGGGCCCACGGCTATCCTTTCCGCACCGTCCGCTGGCACTTCCATCCCGAATACGAGCTGCATCTGGTCGTCGCTACCACCGGTCGCTATTTCGTCGGCGACTTCATCGGCGAGTTCGAGCCGGGCAATCTGGTGCTCACCGGGCCCAATTTGCCGCACAATTGGGTCAGCGACGTGCCGCCGGGCGAGACCGTGCCGTTGCGCGGTCGCGTCGTGCAGTTCTCGGAAGAATTCATCGCCGATGCGTCCGCCGCCTTGCCTGAACTTGCCGCCTGCGCCGGCATCCTCGAAGCCAGCCGTCGCGGCGCGCTGTTCTCGCCGGCGACGGCCGAGCTCGCGGCACCCCTGCTGGCGGAGCTGACCGAGGCGCAGGGCGTGCGCCGCCTGTCGCTGTTCATGGCCGTGCTCGATATATTGAACCGCGCTGGCGATGTCCGCACGCTGGCCAGCGCCGGCTATCTGCCCGACCCCTCCGGCTTCATGTCGGCCGGCATCAACCAGGCGCTTGCCTATATCAACTGCCACCTGACCGAGCCCTTCAGCGAAGGCACGCTCGCCGAGATCGCCGGGCGCAGCCCGAGCGCTTTCTCGCGCAGCTTCCGCCGGCATACCGGAATGGCGCTGGTGCAGTATGTCAACCGGCTGCGCGTCAACCTTGCCTGCCAGTTGCTGATGAGCGAGGCGCAGATGTCGATCACTGAAATCTGCTACGCCGCCGGCTACAACAACATCTCGAATTTCAACCGCCAGTTCCTGGCGCAGAAAGGCATGTCGCCTTCGCGCTTCAGGGCCTTGCTGGCGCAGAACGTCAACGCGGAGATTGCCGCCTAACAGGGGAGGAAGCGGGAGGAGCCAAAGGAAATTCCGGCCGGGAAGAGTTCTGTCCGGAATTGCGTCGCAACGAAGAGAATTCAGGGAAGGAAAGACGCGGGGTGCAGGGCACCTTGTGCTGGGGATCGTTTGTCCTGAAATCCAGCACGTCCAGGAGGATGTTCGCGCGGCCCACCGGGATCGGATCGATCCTCAGCCGCTGCCGATCACACTCCTTCCAACAGTTCGACATGCAGTCAAGGCCTGACGCGTCGTCCCGCGCAGGTCATCGTGAAACCATTTCTCGAAACGGAGACATTCGAATGACCAGATATGCATGGAAATCGCCGTTTGCCTTGAAATCGACGATCGCGGCCGTTTTCGCGGCCTCGCTGCTCGGCAGCACGGCGGCATTCGCCGGCACCGTCACCGACGCCACGGTCGCCTTCCTGATGCCCGACCAGGCATCGACCCGCTACGAACAGCATGACTATCCCGGCTTCGTCGCCGAGATGAAGAAGCTCTGCCCGGGCTGCAAGGTCATCTACCAGAACGCCGATGCCGACGCGGCGCGCCAGCAGCAGCAGTTCAATTCGGTGATCTCGCAGGGCGCCAAGGCGATCGTGCTCGACCCGGTCGATTCGACCGCCGCCGCCTCGCTGGTCAAGCTCGCGCAGAGCCAGGGCGTCAAGGTCATCGCCTATGACCGGCCCATCCCGACGGCGCCCGCCGATTTCTATGTGTCCTTCAACAATGAAGGTATCGGCAAGGCCATCGCCGACTCGCTGGTCGAGCATCTCAAGGCTCTCAAGGTCGATCCGGCCAGTGGCGGCCTGCTGCAGATCAACGGCTCGCCGACCGATGCCGCAGCCGGCCTGATCAAGAAGGGCATCCACGAGGGTCTCGACAACAGCGGCTACCCGATCCTGGCCGAGTTCGACACGCCGGAATGGGCGCCGCCGAAGGCCCAGCAATGGGCGAGCGGCCAGGTCACGCGCTTCGGCGCCAAGATCCTCGGCGTCGTCGCCGCCAATGACGGCACCGGCGGTGGCGCGATCGCGGCCTTCAAGGCGGCCGGCGTCGATCCGGTTCCGCCGGTGACCGGCAACGACGCGACGATCGCGGCGTTGCAGCTGATCATCGCCGGCGACCAGTACAACACAATCTCCAAGCCGAGCGAGATTGTCGCGGCTGCCGCTGCCAACGTCGCCGTCAAGCTGTTGTCCGGCGAGACGCCGAAAGCCGAGATGACGCTCTATGACACGCCCTCGCAGCTCTTCACCCCGGCTGTGGTGACGCAGGAGAACCTCAAGGCCGAGATCATCGACAAGAAGATCAACACGGCCGCCGAGCTCTGCGTCGACCGTTATGCCGAGGGCTGCAAGAAGCTCGGCATCACCAACTGATCGCATGGCATCCGGCCCCCCGGCGGCGGCCGGATGTCCAAGGAACGATTGTCAAGAAAGGCGGCGCATGAGTGAGAGTCCCGAAAGGTCGGCTTCCGTTGGCGAGCTGGTGCTCAGCCTGCGCGGCATATCGAAGAATTTCGGCGCCGTTTCGGCGCTGACCGATATCGATTTCGACGTCCATGCCGGCGAGGTCGTCGCCTTGGTCGGCGACAACGGCGCCGGCAAGTCGACGCTGGTCAAGATCCTGGCCGGCGTGCACCAGCCGAGCTCGGGAACGATCAATTTCCGTGGCCGGCCGGTCACGATGCCCGACCCGCGCGCGGCGCTGACGCTCGGCATCGCCACGGTGTTCCAGGATCTGGCGCTCTGCGAAAACCTCGACGTCGTCGCCAACATTTTCCTCGGCAACGAGCTCAGCCCGCTGCGGCTGGACGAGGTGGCGATGGAGATGCGGGCCTGGACGCTGCTCAACGAATTGTCGGCACGCATCCCGAGCGTGCGCGAGGCGGTCGCCTCGCTGTCCGGCGGCCAGCGCCAGACGGTTGCGATCGCGCGCTCGCTGCTGCTTGAGCCGAAACTCATCCTCCTCGATGAGCCGACCGCGGCCCTCGGCGTCGCCCAGACGGCCGAAGTGCTCAACCTGATCGACCGCGTCCGGGCGCGCGGTCTCGGCGTCGTGATGATCAGCCACAACATGGAGGATGTTCGCGCCGTCGCCGACCGCATCGTGGTGCTCAGGCTGGGGCGCAACAACGGCGTCTTCGAACCCGACGCCTCGAACCAGGACCTAGTCAGCGCCATCACCGGTGCGTCCAACAATTCGGTGTCGCGCCGCGCCGAGCGCCTGCGCATGGAGCGCGATCACAGCGGCAGCGCGCAGGCAGGGGAGCAGCGCCCATGACGGACGTCAAGCAAGGTGCCTCCGCCCCGCTGGCGCTCGACCGCGCCGATGCGCGGGTGAAGCATGGGGCGGGCGTCGGCGGCGCGGTCAGCGCCTTCCTCGATCGCGTGCGCAGCGGCGATCTCGGCTCGCTGCCGGTCATCGTCGGCCTCGTCGTCATCTGGACCGTCTTCACCAGCCTCAACCCGGTGTTCGTTTCCAGCAGCAATCTGGTCAACCTCCTGTTCGACTGCTCGACGGTCGGCGTCATCGCGCTCGGCATCGTCTGCGTTCTGATGGTCGGCGAGATCGACCTTTCCGTCGGCTCGATAAGCGGCTTCGCTTCGGCGATGGTCGGCACGCTATGGGTCAACCAGGGCTGGCCGGTCGCGCTCGCCATCATTGCCGCGCTCGCCTTCGGCGTCCTGATCGGCTCGCTCTATGCGCTGCTGTTCAACCGGCTCGGCATGCCGAGCTTCGTTTCGACGCTTGCCGGCCTGCTCGCGGTGCTGGGCATGCAGCTCTATATCCTCGGCTCCACCGGCTCGATCAACCTGCCATACGGCTCGGCCCTAGTGGATTTCGGCCAGCTGATGGTGATGCCGAAATGGGTCTCGCACACGCTGGCGGTTATCCCAGGCCTGGCGATGCTGATCACGGGGCTTCGCACCGTCGCGCGCCGTCGCGCCGCCAATCTGTCGACGCCGTCCGTGGCCGGGCTCATCCTGCGCGTCGCCGCCATAACCATCGGCCTCGAGCTGATCGTCGCCTACCTCAACCAGGCGCGCGGCATCCCGTGGATGTTCGGCCTGTTCGTCGGGCTCGTCGTGGCGATGAACTATGCGCTGACCCGGACCAAATGGGGGCGATCGATGACCGCCGTCGGCGGCAACCGCGAGGCGGCGCGGCGCGCCGGCATCAAGGTGCGCGCCATCTACCTCAGCGCCTTCGCGCTATGCTCGCTCTTCGCCGCGCTCGGCGGCGTGCTTGCGGCCGCCAGGCTCGCTTCCGCCAGCCAGCAGGCCGGCACCGGCGACGTGAACCTGAACGCCATCGCGGCAGCGGTCATCGGCGGCACGAGCCTGTTCGGCGGTCGCGGCAGCGCCTATTCGGCGCTGCTCGGCATCATCGTCATCCAGTCGATCGCCAGCGGGCTGACGCTGCTCGATCTGTCCTCGTCGCTTCGTTACATGATCACCGGTGCCGTTCTCGCCATCGCCGTGATCGTCGACTCCTTGGCGCGCCGTTCCCGTGCTTCGCACGGCCGCGCCTGAACAGTTCAAACGAGAAGGGTACACATGGCTCACGATCTTTCGGGAAAAGTCGCCGCGGTCACCGGCGCGGCATCGGGCATCGGCCTCGAATGCTCCAGGGCGATGCTTGCCGCCGGCGCCCGCGTCGTGCTGGTCGACCGCGCCGAGGACAGGCTCAAGGAGGTCGTCGCAGAGCTTGGCTCCGGCGCGATCCCGCTAGTGGTCGACCTCACCAGCCCTGCCAGCGTGGCGACCATGCTGCCCGGCATACTCGAAAAGACCGGCCAGCTCGACATCTTCCACGCCAATGCCGGTTCCTATGTCGGCGGCGAGATCCTCAACGGCGATCCCGACGCCTGGGACCGCATGCTGAACCTCAACATCAACTCGGTGTTCCGCTCGGTGCACGCGGTGCTGCCGCACATGGTCGGGCGCAAGACCGGGGACATCGTCGTCACCAGTTCGATCGCCGGCCTGGTGCCCGTCGTCTGGGAGCCGGTCTACACGGCCTCCAAGCACGCCATCCAGGCCTTCGTCCACACGCTGCGCCGGCAGGTGGCCAAGCACGGCCTGCGCGTCGGCGCCGTAGCACCAGGGCCGGTGGTGACGGCGCTGATCAGCGACTGGCCGAAGCAGAAGCTCGAGGACGAGCTGGCGGCCGGCGGGCTGATGCAGCCGACCGAGGTCGCGGACGCGGTCCTGTTCATGCTGACGCGGCCGAGAAACATCACCATTCGGGATTTGGTGATCCTGCCGCAGAGCAACGATTTGTGAGGGAGGTAAGGGAGTAGGGGAGTAGGTAAAAAGCTCTGCCCTTGCGACCGACCCCTCACGCCTGACAATCTTCCTACTCCCCTACTCCCCTACTCCCCTACTCCCCTACCTTGAGGTCTCCCATGCCTTCCCATTTCCTCGGCATCGATGTCGGCACCGGCAGCGCGCGCGCCGGCGTCTTCGACGAGCGCGGCGAGCTGCTCGCTTCCGCCAAGCGGGACATCGCCCTCTTCGTCGAGCCCGGCGAGATCGCCGAGCAGTCCAGCCGCGACATCTGGCAGGCGGTCTGCGCAAGCGTGCGCGAAGCGGTCGCAAAGGCGGGCGTCGATCCCCGGGAGATCGGCGGCATCGGCTTCGACGCGACCTGTTCCCTGGTGGTGGTCGGCGATTATGGCCAGCCCTTGCCGGTCGGCCGCTCGGGAGACAGCGACAGGAACATCATCGTCTGGATGGACCATCGCGCCCTCGACCAGACCAGGCGCATCAATGCGCTGCGGCATCCGGTCCTCGACTATGTCGGCGGCGTCATCTCGCCGGAGATGGAGACGCCGAAACTCTTGTGGCTGAAGGAGAACCTGCCCGCGACCTTCGCCGGGGCGAAGCATTTCTTCGACCTCGCCGATTACCTGAGCTGGCGCGCCACCGGCAGCCTTGCCCGTTCGGTCTGCACGCTCGCCTGCAAATGGACCTATCTCGGCCATGAGCGGCGCTGGGACGACAGCTATTTCCATGCGGTGGGGCTCGGCGAGCTCGCCGACGAAGGTTTTGCCCGCATCGGCACCGAAGTGGTCGACCCCGGCACCGCGGTGGGTGCGGGCCTCACGGAAGCGGCCGCTGCTGAATTGGGCCTAGTTGCCGGAACAATCGTGGCCGCCGGGCTGATCGATGCCCATGCTGGCGGTGTCGGTACGGTGGGCGCTGCCGGCGACACCGGCACCATCGCCTCGCGCATGGCCTATGTGCTCGGCACCTCGGCCTGCACCATGGCAAGCAGCCAAGGCCCGGCCTTCGTTCCGGGCGTGTGGGGGCCTTACTATTCCGCCATGGTGCCCGGGTTCTGGCTGAGCGAGGGCGGCCAGTCGGCGGCCGGCGCCGCCATCGATCTCCTGGTGCATTTCCATCCAGCCGCCGCCGAGGCTTCGGCACGCGCCACGGATGAAGGCAGATCGCTGGTCGATTGGCTGGCCGCAGCCGCTACAGCGGCTTCGCCCGACCTGTCGGCGGCCGCCACGCTCGCGGGAAGCATCCACATCGTGCCCGAGTTCCTCGGCAATCGTTCGCCATTGGCGGATCCCGATGCGCGCGGCCAGATCGCCGGGCTCGGCACCGACCGTTCCGT
The DNA here is from genome assembly GCF_020165615.1 of Mesorhizobium sp. BH1-1-5. Lineage (NCBI taxonomy): Bacteria > Pseudomonadati > Pseudomonadota > Alphaproteobacteria > Hyphomicrobiales > Phyllobacteriaceae > Mesorhizobium > Mesorhizobium sp. BH1-1-5. Next base: position 86,339 of record NZ_JAIUIM010000023.1, on the reverse strand, counting down.
CGAAAGTCTCATCGGTCTCTACGTGGCCGGGCTGTGCGGCCTCGGCTATGGCGTGCGCCAGATCGTGGCGGCGATGGCGTCGTCCGGTGTTGCCGTCGACACCGTCGTCATCAGCGGCGGCGCCGGGCAGTCGCCGCTGGTGCGCCAGCTGCTTGCCGACGCCGCCGGCTTGCCGGTGGCCGCCTCGCAATCGCCGGAGCCGGTGTTGCTGGGTGCAGCGATGCTGGGAGCGGTGGCATCCGGCCGGTATGCGGACCTTTCGAACGCCATGCCCGCCATGTCCCGGCTTGGTGACGTTTTCAGGTCTGCGACGGGCGACATGCGGGTGTGGCACGACAAGCGTCACGAAGCCTTCCTGGCGCTGCAGGCGGTGGGACGCAGCATACGCTGAGGGGATCGATCAGCGCCTGAACAGCGACGGCATCTCGAACGGATCGGGCGCCGGCTCCTGCGGCAGCGTGCCTTCCGCCCTGCGCTTCTTGTGATGCGTGAGAGAGCATTGCGGCGAGCACAATAGCCCGCGATCGGTCCAGTAGGCGGGGCCTTCCTCGAGCATGCCGTGATAATAGTGGAAGCCCGGCGCCCGGTAGGGCAGCCCGCATTCGATGCAGCGATAGGCGTCGGGTCTGGCAAGCATGGGTGTTCCGGTCTTTCTATGATCTGCCCGAGCAGATCATAGCGGGATGTAATACCTCGCTGTAGAATTTTGAAGCGCATTTGCGGGCCCTGAAAATCGGTCAAAGCCTTCGCGGGTTCGTCATCCACGGGCGGAGCAAGGAGCGAAGCGACGCGCGTAGAACCCGAGGATCCATTCCGTGACTTCAAAGCGTTGCAACGGCCCAGAATTTCGCTCCGCCGCACTCCACGGCCAAGGTCACGGAATGGATCCTCGGGTCTACGCGTCCGCTGCGCTTCCGCTCCGCCCGTGGATGACGAAGTTCGGACGCTTCGGCTAATCTCCGAGGTCGGCGATTTGCTTCGGTTGGGGCAAGCGTCGTGGATGACGACATCCGCGCTCGCAAAATCCGCGTGACAAAGTTTGACGTTTACGTAAAAAGAAGGTGCGAAATCGACGCATGGTTTCGCTTCGGCCATGCATTACGGTTGGCTGGAACGGAGGAGGGAGCAGACATGTATCGCGCACCGGTCGAGGACATCGCCTTCACGCTGAAGCAGGTGGCCGGGCTGAGGCCGGCGCTGGACGCCGGCACCTTCGGCGATCTCGGCGAGGACCTCGTGGACGCGATCCTGGCCGAAGCGGGCCGCTTCGCCAGCGAGGAGGTCGCGCCTCTCTACAAGATCGGCGACGAGCAAGGTGTTGTGCTGAAGGATGCTTCCGTCACCACGCCGCCCGGCTGGAAGGAGCTCTACCGGCGCTGGATCGACGGCGGCTGGAACGCGCTGTCCGGTCCGGAGGAGTTCGGCGGCCAGGGCCTGCCGACGATGCTTGGCGTCGCAGCACTGGAAATGTGGAACTCCGCCGCCATGGCCTTCGGCATCGGCCCGACGCTGACCATGGGCGCGGTGGAAGCCCTCGATAAGCACGCTTCCGAAGCGCTGAAGCAAAAATACCTGGCCAAGCTCGTCTCGGGCGAGTGGATGGGCACGATGAACCTGACCGAGCCGCAGGCGGGCTCGGACCTCGCGGCCCTGCGCAGCCGCGCCGAGCCCGTCGGCGACGGCACCTACCGCATCTTCGGCCAGAAGATCTTCATCACCTATGGCGAGCACGACTTCACCGACAACATCGTGCATCTGGTGCTGGCACGGTTGCCTGACGCGCCAGCCGGCACGCGCGGCATCTCGCTGTTTTTGGTGCCGAAGTTCTTCGTCAATGACGACGGCTCGCTCGGCGGCCGCAACGACGTCTTCTGTTCGGGCCTCGAGCACAAGCTCGGCATCCATGCCTCGCCGACCTGCACCATGATCTATGGCGACGGTTTTCAGGGCGCGACGCCGGGCGCCATCGGCTGGCTGATCGGTGAGGAGAACAAGGGGCTGGCCTGCATGTTCACGATGATGAACAACGCCCGCCTTGCCGTCGGCATGCAGGGCGTGGCCGTCGCCGAGACCGCCACGCAGAAGGCGATCGCCTATGCCAATGAGCGCCGCCAGGGCAAGGCCTCGGACTATTCGGGCTCCGGCATGGCGCCGATCGTCCATCACCCGGATGTCCAGCGCAATCTGCTCACCATGCGCGCGCTGACCCAGATCGCCCGAGCGATCAGCTATTCCTGCGCCCATGCCATCGACCGCGCCCGCGTCGGCGAGGGCGAGGCGGCCGCCAACTGGCGCGACCGCGCCAACCTGCTGACGCCGCTGGCGAAAGCCTTCTCCACCGATGTCGGCGTCGAGGTCGCATCGCTGGGCGTCCAGGTGCATGGCGGCATGGGTTTCATCGAGGAGACGGGTGCCGCGGCCCTTTATCGCGACGCCCGCATCGCGCCGATCTACGAGGGCACCAACGGCATCCAGGCGATCGACCTCGTGGCGCGAAAGCTGCCGCTTGGCGGTGGCGAGCATGTGCACGGCTACATTGGCGAATTGAAAGCGGTGGCCGATGCGGTGCGCACATCGAACATCGACGGCTTCGGCCGAACCGCCGACAATCTCGACCGTGCGCTGGCCGATCTCGATGACGCCACGCGTTTCCTGCAGAAGCTCGCTGCCGACGGCAAGAGCGACGCCGCGATGGCCGGCGCCACACCCTATCTGCGCCTGATCTCGCTCGCCGCCGGCGGCGCCTATCTGGCGCAGGGCGGGCTGGCCGACCGCGACCGCGTCGCGCTCTGCCGCTTCTTTGCCGAAAACCTGCTTGGCGAGACGCGCGCGCTGAAGGAACGTGTCATCGACGGTGCAGAGAGTCTCGCCGCTGCCGGCAAGGCTCTGATTTCCGCTTAAGCATCCTGACGTTCAAAGGACACACCGTGACTGACCATATCCTCGTCGAGCGCCAGGGTGCCGTGCAGATCATCCGCATCAACCGCCCTGACAAGAAGAACGCGCTGACGCGCGCCATGTACGCCAAAATGTCGGCCGCGCTGGCCGAGGGCGACGCCGATTCGGCGATCCGCGTCCACGTCTTCCTCGGCGTTCCGGGCGCCTTTTCCGCCGGCAACGACCTCGCCGATTTCCTGGTCATCGCCGCCGGCGGCGAGGGCGGCAACGAGGTCTGGGATTTCCTGATGGCGCTGGCCAGATCGGAAAAGCCGATGGTGTCGGGCGTCGACGGCATCGCGGTGGGCATCGGCACGACGCTCAACCTGCATTGCGACCTGACCTTCGCCACGCCGCGCACGCTCTTCCGCACGCCCTTCGTCGATCTCGGCCTGGTGCCGGAGGCTGGCTCCAGCCTGATCGCGCCGCAGCTTCTGGGACGGCAGGGCGCCTTCGCGCTGCTCGGCCTCGGCGAGGGCTTTTCGGCCGAGCGCGCCAAGGCCGCCGGCATGATCTACGAGGTGGTTGCCGAGGATGCGCTGGAAGGCGCGGTGCTTGCCGCCGCCAACAACATCGCGGCCAAGCCGCCGCAGGCGCTGAAGATCGCGCGCGACCTGATGCGCGAGCCACGCGAGGCGCTCATCGCCCGCATCAAGGTTGAAAGCGAGCATTTCCGCGAGCGCCTGACGTCCGATGAGGCGCGCGCCGCGCTCACCGCTTTCATGACGCGCAAGAAGGGATAGGCGTAAAACCTATCCCACGAAGGCGCCGGCCTCGGCGTGCCTATGCCGATGTCACGTAAGCTTCTTGGCCGCCTGTTCGTCCAGCGCCTTACCAAAAGCTTCCGGAGTCCAGCCGGCCTCGAGCGCGCGGTGGAACAGCGCCTGCTGCGTCTCCGGCGCCAGCCCGCCGATCGGCGGATCGCGATCGAGATTGGTCGGGAAGGAATAGCCTTCCGCCGTCGAGGCGATCACGTTCGCGGCAGCCGCCTTCGAGATCGCGCCCGATGCCAGCATCTTCTGGATCGCCGGATAGAGCGTGCGGCTCATCCTGGTGCGGTCGACGCTTTCCATCGCGCGGCCATAACCCGACGACACCTGCAGCAGATTGGCCATGCGGCGGATGTCGGTGGAGCGGTTGTTGCCGGCGGCATGGAACAGCGCCGGGTTGAAGAAGGCGGCGTCGCCCTTTTCCAGGGCGAGCTGCACGTGATGCTCGGCGAAATACGCCTTGAACTCCGGCAGGCCTGTCGCGAGATATCCCGGCAGATAAGCCTGCGAGTAGGGAAGGTACAGCGTTGGCCCGCTCTCCAGCGGCATGTCGCAATGGGCGACGGCCCCCTGCAACGTCAGCACCGGCGAGATGCTGTGCACATGCACCGGGTAGCGCTCGATCATCTCGGGGGTCTGGAAGCCCAGATGATAGTCGCGATGCGCCGATTGCGCGGCGCCGCCGGGATTGACGCAGTTGATCTGCGAGGTCATCTGATAGGCCGGGCCGAGCCAGGCTTCCGAGATCAGCCCGATGATGTCGTTGCCGTAATAAGCGGCGAAGGCTTGCGGGTCGCGCAGGCAGAATTTTTCGAGCGCGTTCCAGATGCGGTCATTGGCGCCAGGCCTGGCGAAATGGTCGCCGCCGCCGGCGCCGGTGGCGTGCTGCTCGGCGATCATCTCGTTGAAGAGACCTGTTGCGATATCGACCGGCGCCGTATCGGCGAACGCCTTCTTGAAGGTCACGACGCCAGGCCCGCTGGTCATCGCCTCGATCCACTCCGCCAGCAGCGCCTTGCGCGTCCCGGGATCGGCCGCCGCCTTGCGGACCGCGTCGCCGTCATAGACGAGTACGTTCTTTTCGACGCCGGCGGCGAAGGGGTAATCGGCGGGGTTGGTCGTCTGCTCGACGATGGCCCGGAAGCCTTCGATATCGCCCTGGTCCTTGGTCAGCCAGACCCGTTCGGACCTGATCCTGGCTGGGTTGTCGGCCTTCATGGCGTATCCTCCTGTTGCGGTTCCGGTTCTAACTGCTGTATACCGCAATCTGCGGTTCTCATTGCCTCCAGAACACCTCAAAAACACCTCAGAACATGTCTCGTCCGTTTCTCGTCAAGGATATCGCCCTCCAAGCCGGGCTCAGCCTTGCGACGGTCGACCGCGTGCTCAACGAGAGGCCGGGCGTGCGCGAGCACACCATCCGGCGGGTCAGGCAGGCCATCGGCGAGCTTGAGAAGCAGCGCGACCAGATCGGCCTTTCCGGCCGCAAGCTTGTCCTCGACGTCGTCATGGAAACGCCGTCGCGCTTCAGCGAAGCGGTGCGGCAGGGACTGGAACAGGCGATGCCGTCGCTGCAGCCGGTGATCTTTCGCGCCCGTTACCATTTCGCCGAGACGCGCGGTGTCGACGACACGGTCGCGATCATCGAGGCCCTGCGGCGGCGCGGCAGCAACGGCGTGTTCCTCAAGGCGCCCGATGTCGCGGAGGTCAGAGACGCGACGGCCCGGCTCGTCGCCACCGGGATACCCGTCGTCACGCTGGTGACGGATCTTCCCGACACTGGCCGGCAGGCCTATGTCGGCATGGACAACCGGGCGGCCGGCGAGACCGCGGCCTATCTTCTCGGCGAATGGCTGGGCGGCGGGCCGGCGCGTATCCTCGTCACCATCAGCAGCAACCGGTTTCGCGGCGAGGAGGAGCGCGAGATAGGCTTCCGGCAAGCGCTACGCGAGCGCTATCCGGCGCTGGGCATCGTCGAGGTCAGCGAGGGTCATGGCCTCGATCGCAATACGGGCATGCTCGCGCTGGCGGCCTTGCGGGCTGATCCCGACATCGCCGGCGTCTACTCGATCGGCGGCGGCAACCGGGCGATCGTCGAGGCCTTCGCTTCGCTCGGCCGAGCTTGCCGCGCCTTCGTCGGCCACGACCTTGACGCCGACAATCTCGCGCTGCTGCGCGCCGGGCGCATCAGCGCCGTCCTGCATCACGATCTCGGCCAGGACATGCGAAACGCCTGCCTGCATGTGATGCGCGCGCATGGCTTGCTGCCGAAATCGCCGGTTTCTGGCATGGCCAACATCCAGGTCATAACTCCCTTCAACGTGCCGCAGGCGGCAGCGCCCTGACGCCCCGCATGGCGCCAGCCTCGCGGAAAAGTTGGTGCAGGGGTGTCAAGGCAATCATAACGCGTTATGTCTTGGGGACGCGTGGCGGGGGCTCGTGAAATGGAGAGAACATGATCCAGCACGCTGCCGCTGAATCCGCCGAGGCGATCGGAGGGCATCCGCTGATCGGCTGAGCCCCTCGAAAATGCTTGCCGTTGCCGTAAGACCGCTGGCGCTGACCCTGACACTCTGGTGGCGCTTCTGGCCGCAACTGGTCGCCATGGTGCTTCTGGGCATCGTGTTCGGCGACCTGTTCATGCAGGTCGCGGCGCGCGCGGCCCTTCTCAACCACATGGCCGGTCTCGGCCTGCTGACGCTGGTCGCGCTGACGCAGCTCATCGTCACCGTCGCCATGTTCCAAACGCTGCTGCCCGCTCTGCCCGCCGTGCGCGCCGCGCAGCAGGCGGCCCAGGGCGAAGGCGAAACCGGGCCGCGCGGCAGCGCGCGGCTGGCGCGCATGGTCACCGTCGCGCTGCTGCCCTTCTTCGCCTAGTACGCCGCCTGGGGTTTTCTCGGCGATACGGTGCGGCAATATTCACGCGTCACGCTCGACATGGCGCCGTTCGGCGAGGGCGCCGGCAACGTGCTCGATGTGCTGGATTCGCGCTGGCTGATCGTGTCGGTCGTCATCTCCTGGCTGATCAGGCGCTTCGCCACCGCCATGCAGAAGCGCGGCGGCTCGCGCTCCTTCTGGCAGGTCGTGGTCATCTGCGAGACCAACTGGATCTTCATCGGTCTCTACGTGATCTCGCGCTGGAAGGACGACGCCATCGCCTGGATCATGAGCCGCAACATCTTTTCCGCCCTGCAGGCGGCGGCCGACGGCGTCACGCATCCCATCGCCAGCGCCTTTGCCGCGAGCATTTCGCCGGCAGCGACTGGAAGCTGACGGATTTGCGCGGCGCTTTCGGCATGTCGAACCTGCCGACGGACTCCGTGCCCGTGCTGGCCGACTTCCAGGTCAAGATCGGCAATCCGGATCTGCAGAAGCTCTGGCTCGGGTGCAAGGTCATGCTGATCGACAAGGACGGCCGGCGCTGGTCGCCGACCTCGATCGTCTCGCTGAAGACCCCCGACAATGTCGGCAACTGCATCTCGGCGATCTTCTCCGGCGCCAGGAGTGGCGACACGCTCAACCTGCGCGAGACGTTCCTGGTCCCGAAGGAAGCGACCAAGTCCATACGCCCGGCCGTCAGCGTTGCCAGCGAGCGGCCGCGTTTCCTGCTTTTCCAGCTTGAGAAGGATTAGCGCAATTCCAGGAAAAGTGTGAGCGGTTTTCCGTCCGGAATTGCGTCAAAACAAGGAGATAGAGCGGTTCGCCGTTTCCGTGAAACGGTGAAACGCTCTAGGGGTAAATCCGTTCCTTGTCCCAACCGCCGGCGGCGTTGCGTGAAAAGACGACGCGGTCATGCAGGCGAAATGGCCGGTCGTGCCAGAACTCGATCGTCCGCGGCAGGATGCGGAAGCCCGACCAGTGTTTTGGCCGCGGGATCTCGCCGATGGCGTAGCGCGCCGTGTATTCGGCCACCGCTTTCTCCAACGCGAAGCGGCTCTCCAGCGGCCGCGACTGTTTGGAGGCCCAGGCACCGATGCGGCTGCCGCGCGGCCGCGTCGCGTAATAGGCGTCGGCCTCGGCGTCGCTGACGATCTCCACCGGCCCGCGTATGCGCACTTGGCGGCGCAGCGATTTCCAGTGGAAGCACATCGCCGCCTTCATGCTGCCAAGAATCTCGCGGCCCTTGGCGCTCTCGAAATTCGTGTAGAAGACAAACCCCTTTTCGTCGAACCCCTTGAGCAGCACCATCCGCACATCCGGCATGCCGTCGGCGTCGACGGTCGCCAGAGCGACGCCGTTGGCGTCGTTGATCTCGCTTTTGGTGGCGTCCTCCAGCCATGCGGCAAAGAGCCTGAAGGGTTCCGCCGCTTCGGTGAAGTCACTGCTTGTTAACTCGGTTTCGTTCATAGTTTTCCAAATTTTTAACATTGCGGGAGGAGTTCGCCGATTGTCGCGTATCGCGCAAGCTTTTGACAGCGGGCAATGGAGCGTTATCGCTTCGGCCAGTGCCAAGGCCGCGCTGTTGACGTTGGCGCTTCCCCTTGCCGCCTGCGGCGCCGGCGGCTTCAGCCTGGAGAAGGCAGATGTCGACCGCTCGATCATCACCTCCAGCGCGCCGTCCTCGCCCGCCGCACCGGCTGCCGCCGACAAGGATTCCGACCAGACCACCATCGGCAATGCGGTTTCGTCCGCCGACATCAACGAGCTTGGCGGCCAGGCGGTGCCATGGGCCAATGCCGGCACCGGCTCGCGCGGCGCGATCACCGAGCTGGTCGAATTGAAGGATGGCGGCCTGACCTGTCGCCGTTTCAGCGCCACGCGTGAGAGTTTCGACGGTGTTGCCCTCTACAAGGGCGAGCTGTGCCTTGCCGGCGCCGGCGGCTGGCGCATGCAGGAATTCAAGGCACTTTGATTTGGGCGCTCTGAGTTTCACCCGCTAATTGCCCTTGCGCCACTGGAATTTCTTCCTATGCGAGCGCATATAGGGGGCGACCACAAATCCATTCTCTCTTGCAGGCAGGAAGCATGCGCGACCCCTATGAGGTGCTGGGCGTTGCCAAGAACGCATCGGCCAAGGACATAAAATCGGCTTACCGCAAGCTCGCCAAGAAGCATCATCCGGACCAGAATCCGAATGATCCCAAGGCGAAGGACCGTTTTGCCGCCGTCAACCAGGCATATGAAGTCGTCGGCGACGAGAAGCAGCGCGGCGCCTTCGACCGTGGCGAGATCGACGCCGAGGGCAAGCCGAAATTCCAGGGTTTCGAGGGTGCTGCCGGCGGCGACCCGTTTGGCGGGTTCCGCCGCCAGCAAGGGCCGGGCGGCGCGCATTTCGAATTCCGCTCCGGGCGCCCGGGTGGCGATCCTTTCGACGGCAACAGCGACATCTTCAGCCAGATTTTCGGCGACGCTTTTTCCGGCGCGCGCGGCGGGGGCAAGGGCGGCGATCGCCGCCAGCCGGTCCAGGCGGCCGACCTCAACGTCACCATGGACATCAGCGTCGAGGAGGCAGCCACTGCCGATAAGGTGACGGCGATGTTCCCCGACGGCCGCAAGGTGGCGGTCAAGCTGCCGGCCTATGTCGAGGATGGCCAGACGATCCGCCTGAAGGGCCAGGGCGAGCAGGGTCCCGGCCAGCCGGGCGACGCGCTGGTCAAGATCCACATCCGCCGCCATCCGCGCTACCGCATCGAGGGGCGGGACCTGCATGTCGATCTGCCCGTCGATCTGGCCGACGCGGTGCTCGGCGCCAAGGTGGCGGTCGAGACGCCGACCGGCAAGCTCGCGGTCAACGTGCCCGCATGGTCGAGCTCGGACAAGGTGCTGCGCCTCAAGGGTAGGGGCCTGCCGGAAAAAGCCGGCGGTCACGGCGATCTCTATGCCCATGTGCGGCTGATGCTGCCGGAAGGCGGCGATGCCGAGCTTGAGGCCCTGATGCGCGGCCGAAAAGGCTGATCGAGGGAATTTTGTTCCTGTTACAGTGTCTTTTGGGCGCTTGAAGGGGCTTTGTGCCTGTGCGATAGGGCTCTCCACAAAGCAGATATTCTTGCGGAGAGCTTGCACATGGCAGCTGGACAGGGCCTGATGGCCGGTAAGCGGGGCCTCATCCTCGGCGTCGCCAACAATCGGTCGATCGCTTTCGGCATCGCCAAGGCTTGCGCCGATCACGGCGCCGAGATCGCTCTGACCTATCAGGGCGAGGCCTTCAAGAAGCGCGTCGAGCCGCTCGCGGCCGAGCTCAACGCGCATGTCGCCGGCCATTGCGACGTGACCGACCCGGAAAGCCTCGACGCCGTCTTTGCCGATATCGCCAAGCACTGGGGCAAGCTCGACTTCCTCGTCCATGCCATCGCCTTCTCCGACAAGGACGAGCTGACCGGTCGCTATGTCGAGACGACGCGTGACAATTTCCTGCGCACCATGGACATCTCGGTCTATTCCTTCACCACCATTGCCAAGCGCGCCGAGCCGCTGATGACGGACGGCGGTTCGCTTCTGACGCTGACCTATTACGGCGCCGAGAAGGTGATGCCGCATTACAACGTCATGGGCGTCGCCAAGGCCGCGCTCGAAGCCAGCGTGCGCTATCTCGCCGTCGACCTCGGCGCCAAGAAGATCCGCGTCAACGCGATCTCCGCCGGTCCGATCAAGACGCTGGCCGCCTCCGGCATCGGCGATTTCCGCTACATCCTGAAGTGGAACGAATACAATTCGCCGCTGAAGCAGACGGTCACCCAGGAAGAGGTCGGCGATTCCGGCGTCTATTTCCTGTCGGACCTGTCGCGCGGCGTGACCGGCGAGGTGCATCACGTCGATTCCGGCTACCATGTCGTCGGCATGAAGGCGGTCGATGCGCCGGATATCTCGACCGTCAAGGACTGATCGCCTCCGCTTATCATCCGTCCAGGCCCTGGCCCGACCTACGGAAGACCTGATGTACCCGCTCGTCTACATCGCGCGCCACGGCCAGACCGAGTGGAATGCCGAGCACCGTCTGCAGGGCCAGGCCGACACCGACATCAACGACTTTGGCCGCGAGCAGGCGAGGCAAAACGGCCGACGGTTGGCGGAGCTGGTCAGAAATCCTGCGGATTTCGACTTCGTCGCCAGCCCGATGCGGCGCACGCGCGAGACGATGGAATTGATGCGCGAAGCTATGGGGCTCGATCCTTCAGCCTACCGCACCGAGGCGCGCCTGGTGGAGATCAGTTTTGGCGACTGGCAGGGTTTCACCTTCGCCGAACTGGAGGAGCGTGCCCCCGGTTCAACCGATGGCCGTCGCGGCGCCAAATGGGATTTCCAGCCACCCGGCGAGGGCGCCGAAAGCTATCAGATGCTGCTCGAACGGATAAGGCCGTGGTTCGACGCGCTTCGCCGGCCGACGGTCTGCGTCACCCATGGCGGCGTAATGCGCTGCTTCTTCCGCTTCGTCACCGGCATTTCCAAGCAGGAAGCCGCCGGCCTCGAGATCCCGCAGGATCGCCTGCTGCGGCTGGAGGGCCGCGGCCTGGAGTGGCTGTGAAATAGGCGACCTATCGAATTCAGGTCAGGCCGAGTCGAAAATGGCGGGTTCCGAGAACCGGAGCGGAGCGTACTTTTCGTACGGAAGCGCAGGAAGCCGCCATTTGCAGGCCGGCCTCACCTGAATTTAGTTCTGGTCGCTGTCCGGCAATTGCATATCCGTCACGACATTCTCGCCATTGGTCACGTCATAGGCGATGACAATGTCCATGCCGGGCTTCAGCGAGTCGATATCGGTCTCGGCGTTGAGCTTGTAGGCCTTGCCGTCGTCAAGCGTCAGCGTCAGCGTGTCCTTGTCGACCTTCTTGATCAGGCCTTCGGTCTGGCCGGCGAACGCGGCGGCGGTGGAAATCAGCAGCATGGCGCAGGCGGCGCCAATCAGGGTACGCATCGTCGTCCTCTTTGGTCATTGCGCCGGCTGGTCAGCGGCGGGTCCTCAACGGCGGATGGGAAGAGAGCAGAAACCAACCGAATGTGTCAAAACTAAATCCGCCACATCACAGTTTGATGCATCCGTTTGACCACTGTGGAAAACGCCAATAGAAGGCAAACCGGCAGCGCCGCGCGTTCGATCGGGCGTGCAAGCGCCGCTGCACCACTTCAGGTTGCCGGCTCCGCCGCCGGGCAGGGCGTTTCCATGTCTCACAACACATTCGGCCATCTCTTCCGCGTCACCACATGGGGTGAAAGCCATGGCGCAGCGCTCGGCTGCGTTGTCGACGGCTGTCCGCCCGGCATCCGCTTCAAGCGCGAGGACATCCAGGCCGAGCTCGACCGCCGCCGCCCCGGACAGTCGCGCTTCGTTACCCAGCGCCGCGAGCCGGACGAGGTGAAGATCCTGTCCGGCTTCATCCTCGACGAGGACGGCGAGACGATGATCACCACCGGCACGCCTATCTCGATGCTGATCGAGAATGTCGACCAGCGCTCGAAGGACTATGGCGAGATCGCCCGCCAGTACCGTCCAGGCCATGCCGACTACACCTACGACGTCAAATACGGGTTGCGCGATCATCGCGGCGGCGGCCGATCCTCGGCGCGCGAGACGGCGGCGCGGGTCGCGGCCGGCGCGCTGGCGCGTAAGGTTGTTCCAGGCATGACCGTACGCGGCGCGCTGGTCTCGATGGGCGAGAAGTCGATCGACCGCGCCAACTGGAACTGGAATTTCATCGGCGATGCCGAAAACCCGTTCTTCACGCCCGATCCGGCCTCGGTCCCGGTCTTCACCGCCTATCTCGACGGCATCCGCAAGGCCGGCTCCTCGGTCGGCGCGGTGATCGAGATCGTCGCCGACGGCGTGCCGCCCGGTCTCGGTGCGCCGATCTATGCCAAGCTTGATCAGGACATCGCTTCCGGCCTGATGTCGATCAACGCCGTCAAGGGCGTCGAGATCGGCAACGGTTTCGAGGCGGCCCGTATTACGGGCGAACAGAACGCCGACGAGATGCGCATGGGCAATGACGGCAAGCCGGTGTTTTTGTCCAACAACGCCGGCGGCATCCTGGGCGGCATCTCGACCGGGCAGGCGATCGTCGCCCGCTTCGCCGTCAAGCCGACCTCCTCGATCCTGACCCCGCGCCAGTCGATCGACAAGGACGGCCACGATGTCGAGGTGATGACCAAGGGCCGCCACGACCCGTGCGTCGGCATTCGCGCCGTGCCGATCGGCGAGGCCATGGTTGCCTGCGCGATCGCCGATCATTATCTGCGGCACAGAGGACAGACAGGTAGGGGAGTAGGGGAGTAGGGGAGTAGGCTACGCCCTACAGCCGGTCAGGCAATTTTTTCCTTTTCCCTATTCCCTTACTGCCCTACTCCCTTACTCCCCTATTCCGCGAGCGAAGCGAGCGCCAATGCCTTACGACCAGAAGAAGATCGTCGAAGCGATCCGCGCCTTCGAGCGCGGCGAGATCGTCGTCGTCATGGACGATGACGGGCGCGAGAATGAGGGCGACCTGATCGTTGCCGCCGTCCACTGCACGCCGGAGAAGATGGCCTTCATCGTGCGCAACACATCCGGCATCGTCTGCACGCCGATGCTGCGCGAAGACGCCAGGCGGCTGAACCTCGCGCCGATGGTGGCGGACAATGATTCCGCCCACACCACCGCCTTCACCATCAGCGTCGACTTCAAGCATGGCACGACGACAGGCATTTCCGCCGACGACCGCACGCTCACCGTGCGCAACCTCGCCAACGGCAATGTCGGCCCGTCGGATTTCGTGCGCCCCGGCCACATTTTTCCGCTGATCGCGCGCGAAGGCGGCGTCTTGATGCGCTCCGGCCATACGGAAGCCGCGGTCGATCTCTGCAAGCTCGCCGGCCTGCCGCCGGTCGGCGTCATCTCCGAGCTGGTCAACGACGACGGCACGGTCAAGCGCGGCCCGGAAGTGCAGGCCTTCGCCGAGCAACATGGCCTGAAGCAGGTCTCGGTCGCCGATCTCATCGCCTATCGCCAGCGCAAGGAAACGCTGGTCGAACGCGTCGCCTGTTCCGACATCGATACGCTCGGCGGCAAGGCGCAGGTCTTCACCTACACGCTGCCCTGGGATTCCATGCACCATGTCGCGGTCGTCTTCGGCGACATCCGCGACGGCGAGGACGTGCCGGTGCGCCTGCATTCGGAAGATGTCGTCACCGATGTCTTCGGCACCAGCCACCGGCTCGACGGCATCATGAAGGCGATGGGCGAGCGCAAGCGCGGCGTCATCGTCTATCTGCGCGAGGGCTCGGTCGGCGTCGCCCATCAAGAGCGCAAGCGGCCGGTAAGCGGCGAGCGCGAGGACCATGAGGAAGCCCGCCGCCGCGAGAATGAATGGCGCGAGATCGGGTTAGGCGCCCAGATCCTCAAGGACCTCGGCATCTCCTCGATCAACCTGATCGCCTCGCGCGAACGCCACTATGTCGGCCTCGAGGGCTTCGGCATCCACATCGCCAAGACCGAGATCCTGTAGGCGTCAAAGGGTCTGCGCGCGTCGCTTCGCTCCTTGCTTCGCCCGTGGATGACGAAGTCGTTGAGACTCCGGCCAACTGCCAACGTCTGCGCTGATGGTAGCTGAATAACCGTCACTCGGCTGGCATTACCGCCTCGCCCCTGTCCGTATCGCAATCGTCCGTCGCCAGCCGGCATTGGCCGGCGAGCACGGTTGCCAAGGCGATCCCTCCAGCAGCCACCGACACCCAGAACCCGTTCTGCGGACCGAAAGTATCGACCATCCAGCCGGCGGCGAAGGAGCCAAGCGCCATGCCGATGCCGATGCCGGTGGTCACCCAGGTGACGCCTTCGGTAAGCATCGCGGCCGGCACGTGGCGTTCGATCAGGCCGAAGGCGGTGATGAAGGTCGGCGAGATCGCGACGCCGCTGACGAACACCGCGAGCGCCAGGGTCGGCACCGTGTCGACGAAGAGCAGCGGCAGCGTGGTGAGCGCGATCACCGTGATCGCGGTCGCCAGCTGTCGCTGCAGCGGCGCCTTCAGGCTGAGCGCGCCGACGATGATGCCGAGCACGAAGGATCCAAGCGCATAGACGCCGATGACAAGGCTCGCCGCCTCGGGCTGGCCGAGCGCCTTGGTGAGGGCGACGGTGGTGACTTCCGTGGTGGCGAAGGTCGCGCCGACGAAGATCAGCGCGAAGGTGATGATCTGGACCGGCCGCAGGCGGATCGCCGAGCCGGTCGCCCCATGCTCCGCCGTGCGTATGGGCGGCTCGGACGAGCGCTGCAGCAGGAATGCCGCCGAGCCAAACGCCAAGAGCAGGGTACTGACCACCATGCCGGCTTCGGGAAACAGCGCCGCGCTCAGGCCCACCGACAGCGAGGCGCCGGCGACATAGACCAGCTCGTCGGCGGCCGATTCGAAGGCGAAGGCGGTGTTGAGCTCCGGTCGGTCGCGAAAGATTTCGGTCCAGCGCGCCCTGACCAGTGCCGGGATGCTGGGCATGGCGGCGGCGAGGAACGCAGACAGGAACAAGCTCCAGACTGGCCAGTGCTGGTTGGCCGCAACGATCAGTGTCGCGAAGGAAATGACCGAGACGAGCGTCATCGGCGCGGCGATCGCCGTCTGGCCGCGCCGGTCCACCAGCCGCGATACCTGCGGCGACAGGAAGGCGTTGACCAGCGCGTAGGTCGCGGAGACCGCCCCGGCCAGCCAGTATTCGCCATGCGTCTGCGACAGCATCGCCACGATGCCGATCGGCGCCATGGCGATCGGCAGCCGCGCCATGAAGGCGGCCGCGGCAAAGCCCTTCGTGCCGGGAGCCCGAAAAATGTCCGCATAGGGGTTTCGCATGATCCTGCTCCTCGACAAGGCTGCATACTAAAACTACATACGCTGCGTATGAATGTGAGATAGTTCATACGCTGCGTATGTCAATTGGCATACGAGACGTATGTGAATAGGGCCAGGCCATGCATAGACCGCGCCAGGAGATGATCGCCGAGACACGCGCCAAGCTGATCGCGGCCGCTCGCCATGCCTTTGGCACGATCGGCTATGCCGAGGCCTCGATGGACGATTTCACCGCGTCGGCCGGCCTCACGCGCGGCGCGCTCTACCATCATTTCGGCGACAAGAAGGGGCTGCTGCAGGCGGTGATCGCCGAGATCGACGGCGAGATGGCTGTGCGCGTGAACGAGGTGGCCTCGAAGGCGCCGACCCGCTGGCAGCATTTCGTCGACGAATGCACCACCTATATCGAGATGGCGCTGGAGCCGGAAATCCAGCGCATCATGTTCCGCGACGGGCCGGCCGTGCTCGGCGACCCGGCGCAATGGCCGAACGCCAATGCCTGCACGGCCTCAATGACCGATCACCTGACCGCGCTGCAGGAAGAGGGCGTGGTCGTTCCCGACCTCGACCCGGAGACGACCTCGCGGCTTATCAATGGCGCCAGCAGCCAGGCCGCGCAGCGCATCGCCAATTCCAAGGATCCCGAAGCGACCTCGAAGAAGGCGATCGCGGCGTTCAAGCAATTGCTCGAAGGCTTGCGCAAGAAGGCCTGACCGGACGCTTGGGTAACCAAGCCACCGGGTTGTGCACCGGTTTCGGACCGACGCTACCCTCCCGTGATTGACAATCGCCGGGGCAAGCGCATCCTCCACCGCCAACTCATACAGCGCCGCGCGTTCTTTGAACGCGCAAAGGACGCTGTAAAACTTGATTTGGCGCATGATCCCTTTCCGAAAATCGATTCCGATTTTCGGGGTCATGCGCGGGGTGTGGAGAGTCGGGGCCATGTGGGACTTCAGCATTGGCCGGTCAGTGTCCATCATGATGCGGACATGGCCGTTCATCGTCTTTCGCATGATCGTCTATTTCGGCATCACCGTCGCCTACATCATGGCGACCGGCACGGGCGCCAGCGTCGGCTACGGCGTCGGCCATATCTCGACCGATCCGGACGGCCCGACGTCCTTTGCGCTGTGGGGCGGCGTGGTCGGCTTCGGCGTCGTCTCGATCGCCGTCTACTGGATCCGCGAATACATCCTTTATGTGCTGAAAGCGGGCCATATCGCCGTCATGGTGCATCTGATCGACGGCCACGACGTGCCCGACGGCCAGGGCCAGATCGCCTATGCGAAGGAGGTGGTCACCCAGCGTTTCGCCGAGGCCAACATCCTTTTCGTCGTCGACCAGCTGGTCAAGGGCGCCATCCGCGCCATCACCGGCCTGATCGGCGGCATCGCCGCATTCCTGCCTATTCCGGGCCTGAGCGGCCTGGTCAGCTTCATCAACACGGTGATCCGCCTGTCGCTGACCTATGTCGACGAGATCATCCTCGGCTACAACATCCGCATCAATTCGAACTCGCCCTTCGAGACGGCGCGGCAAGGCGTCGTGCTCTACGCCCAGAACGGCAAGCATATGGTCAAGAACGCTGTCTGGCTGGCGGTGATCATGTGGGGCGTGTCCTTCGTCATCTTCCTGTTGATGCTGGCGCCCGCGGCCGCCATCCTTTGGGTCATGCCGGGCGAGCTTGCCGGCTGGGCCTTTGTGCTCGCCATCGTCTTTGCCTGGGCCTTCAAGGCCGCCTTCATCGAGCCCTTCGCCATCGCTTCGCTGATGCAGGTCTATTTCGAAGCGATCGAAGGCCAGACGCCTAATCCCGAATGGGACCGGCGGCTCGCCGAGACCTCGTCGAAGTTCAGGGAGTTGCGCGACAAGGCGCTGGGCTCCTTCGGCGGCGGCTCGCGCTGGGATACGCCCCGAGCTGCTTGATCATGGCTTCGATGTGCTGCCAAGCCTCGCAATCGCCGATTTGAGCGGTGCCTCGCCGGCGCCGCGAAAGGTCTCGCTCATCACCAGCTCGGGCAGGGGCAGGCGCTTGCCCCAGCCATGCGCTTCCAGGTCCGGCTTCGGCGCGAAGGCCGAGACGCGGCCGACGCAGAGATAGGCAATCGGCGTGACATGCTCGGGGATCGACAGAAGCCGCTTCAGCGCCTCGGTTTCGATAATGCTCACCCAGCCGACGCCGACGCCTTCGGCCCGCGCCGCCAGCCAGAAATTCTGCACCGCGCAGACGGTGCTGTAGAGGTCCATCTCGGGGTTGTGCCAGCGCCCCAGCGGCGAATCCTTCGAGCGCTGCCGGTCGCAGGTGATGCACAGATTGAGCGCGCTTTCGCAGATGCCTTCGAGCTTCAGCTTGCGGTAGAGCGCCTGCCGTTCCGCCTCCATCGCCGGCAGTTCCTGCTCGCGCGCGGCGAGGAACAGGTCGCGCACCTGCTGCCGCCGTGCGGCGTCGCGGATGACGATGAAATTCCACGGCTGCATGTAGCCGACCGACGGCGCGTGATGGGCGGCGGTGATGAGCCGCGCCAGCACACTGTCATCGAGATCGTCGGATACAAAATGGCTGCGCACGTCACGCCTGGTGAACATGGCCCGGTAGACCGCGTCGCGCGCCAATTGGTCAAAATCATCGCCGCTCGCGGCGATCGCTGCTGCCTTCATCGCTTTTCCCCATGCGACAAGCAGTCTCCCGCCTGACCAAGCGGGTGACCATGTCTGCCGGGCCGGTCTTCTGGCTCGGGATCGTCCCGCTCCGGCGCCTTCCCGTCAGCGACAGTGGCTTTGCCGGCGCGGTCCCCCTTACAGCGTTGGGCACGCCACGGAGTTCAACCGTGTTCCCGATTCTCCCGCGTCGCGGGCACCAGGCAGCGAGATGACCTTATCGCGAAGTCTGGGCCGCGCCAATGGCGCCAGCGACACGGGCTGACGCAATTTTCCCCAGCCATTCGGCTTTCAAACATGGTCATCCGCGCCGCCGGTGCCTAGATTAGGCGCCATGGCCACCCGTCTCTACACGCACCCGATCT
This sequence comes from Mesorhizobium sp. BH1-1-5, assembly GCF_020165615.1. Lineage (NCBI taxonomy): Bacteria > Pseudomonadati > Pseudomonadota > Alphaproteobacteria > Hyphomicrobiales > Phyllobacteriaceae > Mesorhizobium > Mesorhizobium sp. BH1-1-5. The sequence continues at coordinate 67,858 of NZ_JAIUIM010000023.1, read as the reverse complement.
TTCTGGAACACCTGACGCCGCCCGGCCACCCGGAGCGGCCCGACCGTCTGCGCGCCATAGAGCGCGTGCTCGACGACGAGGCTTTTTCCGCGCTCGACCGCGTCAAGGCGCCCGAAGGCGATGAGAAAACCATCCTCTATGCGCATCCCGAGGATTTCGTCGAGCGCGTGCGCGCGGCGATCCCCGAAAACGGCATCGTCTCGATCGACGCCGACACCAGCGCCAGCCCGAAAAGCTGGCAGGCGGTGGTGACGGCGATCGGCGGCGCCAACGCTGCGGTGGACGACGTCTTCGAGGGCCGTGCCGCCAACGTCTTTGTCGCCGCCCGTCCGCCTGGTCACCATGCCGAAAAGACCACGGCGATGGGCTTTTGCCTGTTCAACACGGCGGCGATCGCCGCTCGCTACGCGCAGAAGAAGCACCAGGCCGAGCGCGTCGCCATCGTCGACTGGGACGTCCATCACGGCAACGGCACGCAGGACATTTTCTGGGACGATCCGTCAGTGCTTTACTGCTCGACGCACCAGATGCCGCTTTACCCGGGTACCGGGGCGAAGAGCGAGACCGGTGCCGGCAACATCGTCAACGCGCCGCTCGCGCCGCAGACCGGCAGCGATCTGTTCCGCGACGCCTTCCTGTCGCGCGTGCTGCCGTCCATCGACGCATTCGCGCCGGACCTGATCATCATTTCCGCCGGCTTCGACGCGCACCATCGCGACCCGCTCGCCGAGATCAACCTGACCGAGGACGATTTCGACTGGGCGACCGGCCAGTTGATGGAACGCGCCAGCCGCCACAGCTCCAACAGGCTCGTCAGCCTGCTGGAAGGCGGCTACGATCTGCAGGGACTGGCATTTTCAGTCGCCGCCCATGTCGGGCGGCTGATGAAGGGATAGGGTATGGCAGTGGAAGGCAATGAGGACGTCAAGGCGATGAGCTTCGAACAGGCGCTCGACGCGCTGGAGAAGATCGTCGATGATCTGGAGCGCGGCGACGTCCCGCTCGACCAGTCGATCAGGATCTATGAGCGCGGCGAGGCGTTGAAGGCGCATTGCGACCGGCTGCTGAAGGCCGCCGAGGACAAGGTCGAGAAGATCAGGCTGTCGCGCGACGGCAAGCCGGTAGGAACGGAGCCGCTCGACGCCGACTGAGGTGTATTGATATTCAGGTGAGGCCGGCCTGCAAATGGCGGCCTCCTGCGCTTCCGGTGCTCACGTACTTCAAGTACGCTCCGCTCCGGTTCTCGGAAGCCACCATTTTCGGCTCGGCCTGACCTGAATCTCAACACACCTCGGTGCATGATCTCAGACCGGGCAGAGCAAGCAGGTAAGGAGTTCAAGCCATGTGCCGCAACATCAAGACCCTGGCTAATTTCGAGCCGCCGGCGACCAATGACGAAGTGCATGACGCAGCGCTTCAATTCGTGCGCAAGCTGAGCGGCTCGACGAAACCTTCGAGGCGCAACGAGCATGCTTTCCACCATGCTGTCGAGGCGATCGCAGCGATCGCGCGCGAGTTGATCGACTCGCTCGAGACCAGCCAGGAACCCCGCAATCGCGAGGAAGAGGCGGCCAAGGCGAAGGCCAGGTCGGCGCTTCGCTTCGCCTGAGGAACCGACATGAGCTTCTTTCCGGGAAACGATCCTGAACCCGGCGATGCCTTCGCCTGCGATCAGATCGAACTGATGGTCATTCCGAACGCCAAGGATATCGGCGGTTTCGAGGTGCGTCGCGCCTTGCCGACGGCAAAACGCCGTCTGGTCGGCCCGTTCATCTTCTTCGACCGCATGGGCCCGGCCATCCTGCGCGCCGGCCATGCGCTCGACGTGCGCCCGCATCCGCATATCGGCCTGTCCACCGTCACTTACCTGTTCGACGGCAAGATCAGGCATCGCGACTCGCTCGGCACCGAAATGGTGATCGCGCCCGGCGACGTGAACCTGATGACCGCCGGGCGCGGCATCGTCCATTCCGAGCGCACGCCGGAAGAACTGCGCGGCGCGCCGATGTCGGTCTCCGGCCTCCAGACCTGGCTGGCGCTGCCGGACGGCAAGGAGGAGATTGCTCCGGTTTTCGCCAACACCTCGATGGCCCGTCTGCCCGAGATCGATGCCGAGGGCGTCGGCGGCCGCGTCGTCATCGGCGAATTCTCAGGCCTGCGCTCGCCCGTGGCGACCGCTTCGGACACGCTTTATGCCGATCTGCGCCTGGTCGCCGGCGCCAGCGTGAAAATTCCGGCCGATGCCGAGGAGCGCGCCATCTACACGCTGGAAGGCGAAGTCTCGATCGCCGGCGATGTCTTTCCGGCCGAGCGGCTGCTGGTGTTCAAGCCAGGCGAGGAGATCGTCGTTTCCTCCGAGCGCGGCGCGCATTTCATGCTGTTCGGCGGCGCTTCGCTGGGTTCCAAGCGCTATATCTGGTGGAATTTCGTCTCGTCCTCGAAGGAACGCATCGAGCAGGCCAAGCAGGAATGGAAGACAGGCCGCTTCGATATCGTTCCTGGCGATGAGGAGGAGTTTATCCCGCTGCCGGAGGGCTAGGGATCGCTCAACCTCGCGTCACGGACACACATTTACATTCGCCCACCGGCGGCCTATTCCGGCGCATGATTATGGCGCAATTTGCTGGTAGCGCCGTGTTCGATCAATTGAGGTAGGACGCGCCCGAGTGAAGCCAGACACGCCGCTGCTCGATAAGGTCCGCATTCCGGCGGATCTGCGGACGCTTGATGAGAGCGCGCTGCCGCAGCTCGCGGCCGAGCTGCGTGCCGAGCTCATCGACGCCGTGTCGCAGACGGGCGGCCACCTCGGCGCCGGCCTCGGCGTCGTCGAGCTCACGGTTGCCCTGCACTATGTCTTCAACACTCCGGACGACCGGCTGATCTGGGACGTCGGCCACCAGGCCTATCCGCACAAGATCCTGACCGGTCGCCGCGATCGCATCCGCACGCTGCGCCAGGAAGGCGGCCTCTCCGGTTTTACCCGGCGCGCCGAGAGCGAATACGACCCGTTTGGCGCGGCACACTCCTCGACCTCGATCTCGGCCGGCCTCGGCATGGCCATGGGGCGCGACCTGTCGGGCGGCCGCAACAATGTGATTTCCGTGATCGGCGACGGATCGATGTCGGCCGGCATGGCCTTCGAGGCGCTGAACAATGCCGGCGCGCTCGATGCCCGGCTGATCGTCATCCTCAACGACAACGACATGTCGATCGCGCCGCCGACCGGCGCGATGAGCGCCTATCTGGCCAGGCTCGCCTCCGGCAAGGCCTATCTGGGCCTGCGCGATTTCGGCAAGAAGCTGACATCCTATCTCGGCAAGCGCGCCGACCGCGCCATCGCCCGCGCCGTCGAGCATGCGCGCGGCTACGTCACCGGCGGCACGCTGTTCGAGGAACTCGGTTTCTATCACATCGGCCCGATCGACGGGCACAATCTCGAACATCTGATCCCGGTGTTGAGGAACGTGCGCGACAACGGCAAAGGCCCGGTGCTGATCCATGTCGTGACCCAGAAGGGCAAGGGCTATGCGCCAGCGGAGGCCGCGGCCGACAAATATCACGGCGTCAACAAATTCGACGTCATCACCGGCGCGCAGGCCAAGGCGCCGGCCAATGCGCCCGCCTACACCAAGGTCTTCGCCGAGAGTCTGATCCAGGAAGCGCGCGAGGACGACCGCATCGTCGCCATCACCGCCGCCATGCCGAGCGGCACCGGCCTCGATCTGTTCGGCGAGGTGTTTCCGCAGCGGACCTTCGATGTCGGCATTGCCGAGCAGCATGCGGTGACCTTCGCAGCGGGGCTGGCCACCGAAGGCTACAAGCCCTTCGCCGCCATCTACTCGACGTTCCTGCAACGCGCTTACGACCAGGTCGTGCACGACGTAGCGATCCAGAAACTGCCGGTGCGCTTCCCGATCGACCGCGCCGGTTTCGTCGGCGCCGACGGCGCTACCCATTGCGGCGCTTTCGACACGACCTTCCTCACCACGCTGCCGGGCTTCGTCGTCATGGCCGCGGCCGATGAGGCGGAGCTTCGCCACATGGTGCGCACCGCCGCGTCCTATGATGACGGCCCGATCGCCTTCCGCTATCCGCGCGGCAACGGCGTCGGCGTCGACATGCCGGAGCGTGGCTCGGTGCTCGAAATCGGCAAGGGCCGCATCCTCAAGGAAGGGACGAAGGTCGCGCTGCTTTCCTTCGGCACGCGGCTGCAGGATTGCCTGTTGGCCGCCGAGGAACTTGGCGCCGCGGGCCTTTCCACCACCGTCGCCGACGCCCGCTTCGCCAAGCCGCTGGACGAGGATCTCATCCGGCGTCTCGCCCGTTCGCACGAAGTGCTGGTCACCGTGGAGGAGGGCGCTATCGGCGGCTTCGCCAGCCAGGTGCTGCATTTCCTCGCCCATGAAGGCCTGTTGGAAAGCGGCCTCAAGGTCCGCCCACTGGTGCTGCCGGACATCTTCACCGATCACGCCAAGCCGGAGAAGATGTATGCCGATGCCGGCCTGGACTCGGCCGGCATCGTGCACACGGTCTTCGCCGCTCTCGGCCGTGGCGTTCAGGCGCAGCGCGCCTGAATCAAAACTTCAAGACGCTGAATCGGTTTGCCGGCTTCCAGAAGCAATTCCAGCAAAAGTGTGCAGCGGTTTTGCGTCCGGAATTGCGTCAGTCTAAGATTGTAAGTATTTGTTAACGCTTACGTTTGGCGGTTCGCTTACCCTGTCTCTTGGCCGATTTTCAACGACGCCCTGCTAAGACCTTGGTCCTAGGCTGGGGGTTTGAACAATGAAGTCGTTCCTTTGCGGCATGGCCTTGCTGGTTGCCATGGCCGCGCCGGCGGCAGCCGAGACGCGCTACGACCGCAACCTTGAAAAGGCGGTGCTGGATATCGTCGCCGGCAAGATGGGCAACATCCGCGGCGCCTTCTCCTACAAGCAGGTTCCTCAACTCGTCGTGGTGCCGGACGTGACGGCGCCCCCCGCGCCGGCGCCCGTCGAGACGCCGCGCAAGGAAGCCTCCGGCAATGATGGCCTGGCACCGGCTGTCGAGCGCCGGGTTTCCCGCACCGTGTTCTAGAGCGGTCCGCCGTTTCACGGAAACGCCAAACCGCTCTATCCTTTCCTTTGACGCAATTCCGGACGGAAAACCGTTTCACACTTTTCCTGGAATTGCTCAGAACCACATATCGCGCACGCAGCGGCCGTCGCGCGGCAGGTCGTCGAAACTATCGAGACCGTCGAAATGGTCGATCGGCAGGTCGGCGACGTCCTGCGGCGGTGCCAGCCTGACATTGACGGCGATGCGCGTGCGGCCGCTCTTGCCTGAACGCAGGCCGCGCCAGGCGACCACGCAGGCGCAGGTTGGACAGAATAGGATCTCCAGCGCGGGTTCGGCCACCTCGGCGCGCGTGTAGGACTTCAGCGGCCCGGCGACGCGGAGGCGCTCGTCGACATAGTCATAAGCCCAGAGCGCGCCGTAGCGGCGGCAAAGCGTGCAATTGCAGGCGGTGATTCCGCCGGGATCGCCTTCCAGCGTCCAATGGGCCGCGCCGCAATGACAGGTCCCCTTCAGCATTGCCACCTCCACCTGTTGCCTCGGGCATTCTGCAGCCTGTCGCCCGATATTCAAACCCATTGCGTTCGCGCCCGGCTTTCGCCAATGAAGGCCGATGAACTCCCCTTTGCCAGCCAGCCAGCGCCAGCGGCTCGACGAATTGCTCGTCGGGCGCGGTCTGTTCGCCAGCCGCTCGCGCGCCCGCGACGCGATCGAGCGCGGCACGGTGACGGTCGACGGTGCCGTCGCCCGCAAGCCCGGCCAGCTTGTCGCGCCGGACTGCCTGGTCGCCATCGACGATCCGGCGCAGGCCTATGTGTCGCGCGCCGCGCTGAAGCTGATCGCCGGCCTCGACCATTTCGGCCTGGACCCTTCGGACTGCGAGGCGCTCGATATCGGCGCCTCGACCGGCGGCTTCACCCAGGTGCTGCTCGAGCGCGGCGCGGCGCACGTCACGGCGATCGATGTCGGCCACGGCCAGATGCATCCCGACATTGCCGGCGACCCGCGCGTGACAGTGATCGAAGGGCTGAACGCCCGCGATCTGAGGGCAGCCGATCTCGGCGGCCGCGTTCCCGACTTCCTTGTCTGCGACGTCTCCTTCATCTCGCTGAAGCTGGCGCTGCCGCCTGGGCTGGAACTGGCGGGCGAGGGCGCCGCGGCAATTCTCCTGGTCAAGCCGCAATTCGAGGCCGGGCGCGAGGCGATCGGCAAGGGCGGTCTGCTCAAGGATCCGGGCGATGCCGTGCGCATTGCCGGGACCCTGCGCGATTGGCTGGCCGGTATTCACGGCTGGCGGGTCCTCGGGCTGCACCCGTCGCCGATCGAAGGTGGCGACGGCAATCGCGAGTTCCTACTCGCCGCCGTGAAGGATGGGCGATGAGCACACGCTTGACGATCGCAAGGCTCGGTTCGCAGGGCGACGGCATCGCCAATGCCGAGGGCGGGGAGGTTTTCATCCCGTTCACGCTGCCGGGCGAAACCGTCACCGCCGCGCGCCAGAAGGACCGCGCCACGCTGATGTCGGTCCTGGAAGCATCGCCGCTCAGGATCGATCCGGCCTGCCGCCATTTCACCGAATGCGGCGGCTGCGCGCTGCAGCATTACGACGCCGACGCCTACCGGCAATGGAAGCGCGAGAAGGTCATGCAGGCGCTGAAAGCCAAGGGCATCGCATGCGATATCGCCGCGCTGGTGCCGTGCGCGCCGCACAGCCGCCGCCGCGTCACCTTCAGCGCCAGGCGCACCGAGGCCGGCATGCTGCTCGGCTTCGTGCGCGCGCTGTCCTCTGAGATCATCCCGATCGAGGAATGCCCGATCTCGCTGCCGGCGATCGTCGCGGCGCTCGATAAATTGCGGGCCCTGGCCGACCTAGTCTGCTCCACGCCGAAAGCGTTTCACATGACGGTTACCGTCACCGCTTCGGGCCTCGACATAGCTGTCCATGATGCCGGCAAGCTTGGCGACCACCAGCGCCGTATTGCCTCTAACTTCGTCATGGCCGAAGGCCTGGCGCGGCTTTCGGTCGATGGCGAGATCGTCGTCGAGCCGAAGAAGCCGGTGGTGCAGTTCGGATCGGTCGCGGTCGCGGTGCCGCCCGGCGCCTTCCTGCAGGCGACTGAGGCCGCCGAGCAGGCGATGGCTGGTCTTGTCGGCCAGCATCTGTCGCGCGCCAGGAAGGTCGCGGACCTGTTCGCCGGTTGCGGCAGCTTCGCACTGCGTCTTGGCGCGAAGTCGGAGGTTCATGCCGTCGAAGGCGATGCCGCGGCAATTGCAGCGCTTGACCGCGCCTACCGCTTCGCCACCGGCCTGAAGCGGGTGACCGCGGAACGCCGCGATTTGTTCCGCCGGCCGCTGACCTTCAAGGAGTTGAACGCCTTCGACGGACTGGTCTTCGATCCGCCGCGCGCCGGCGCCGAGGACCAGTCCAAGCAGATCGCGCGCTCCGAAGTGCCGCTGGTCGCCGCCGTCTCCTGCAACCCGGTGACGCTCGCGCGGGATTTGCGAATTCTCCTCGACGGCGGCTACGCGCTGAAGAGCGTGACGCCGATCGACCAGTTCCTGTGGTCGTCGCATGTCGAGGCCGTGGCCCTCTTGGAAAAGCCGAAGCGGCGGCGATAACTGACCCTGGCATGATCACATTTCGTTGAAGCCACCGCTTCCGGGCGCTTGCGCGCAAGCCGCCGGAATCGCGCCGCAAAGCCGCCTCTTTGCACCGTCTAGTCTGGATCCGCTGGAGGAGGGGAAGGGCCTCGACAGCGTCGGTTGCTCTTACAATGGTGGCCTGAAATGCGGATGCTCCGGAAATTCCTCGGTTTCTTCGCCCTCTTCCTTGTTGTCGCCGCCTCGGCGACCGGCGCGTTCGCGCAGCAGCAAAAGCGCCTCGCCTTCGTCATCGGCAATGCCGCCTATCCGTCGGGCGCGCTGGCAACACCGGCAAATGACGCCGGCCTCATCGCGCAGACCTTGCAGGCGGCCGGCTTCGACGTGGTCGGCGCCCGCGACGTCGATCAGGAATCGCTGCGCGGCGCCTATCGCGATTTCCTGGCAAAAGTTTCTGCCGCCGGTCCCGACGCGATCGTCTTCGTCTACCTGGCAGGCCACGCCGCCCAGTTCGAGGGCGAGAACTATTTCCTGCCGGTCGACGCCAAGATCGCCAATCCGGCCGACGTGCCGATCCAGGCTGTGCGCGTTTCCGACCTCACCAGGCCGCTCGCCGCCCTGCCGACCAAGGTCAATATCATTGTGCTCGACGCGGCGCGGCCGAATGACTTCCCCCAGTCGGACCAGCCGTTGGCGGGTGGCCTCGCGCTGGTCGATCCCGATCCGAACATGCTGATCGCCTTCAACGCCGCGCCTGGCACGGCGGCGCCGGAAGGCAAGGGGCCTTATGGCGCCTACGCCCAGGCGCTCGCCGAGATGATGCGCGACGGTGGCCTGTCGCTCGAGGATCTGTTCGACCGCACGCGCCTGCGCGTCAACGAGGTGACGCAAGGCGCGCAGGTGCCGTGGGATGTCTCGAAGATCGACACGCCCTTCGTCTTCTTCGATCGCGCGCCGGACGCACCGGCGCCGAAGGTTTCGCAAGCCGAGTCCCAGGCCGATCGCACAAGGGAGATCCGCGACTTCGACGCCCATGACGCCTATGTCGCGGCGCTCGATCGCGACACGATGGGCGGCTACGAGGATTTCCTCGTCGCCTATCCGCATGATCCGATGGCCAAGCGCGTGCGCGCCATCATCGCAGCGCGGCGCGAGGCGATCACCTGGCGCCAGACCTGGATGCGCGACACGCCGGAGGCGTACTGGTCTTATCTGGAGCGCTATCCGCACGGCCCGCACGCCTGGGACGCGCGCCGCCGGCTCGAGCATTTCGATGCGGCATTCGAGCCGCCGCCGAGCTTCTCCGTCATCGTCTATGACGTGCCGCCGCCGCCGCCGGAGGAGATCGTCTATGTCGATCGTCCGGTGCTCTATTTCGACGATCCCGATTTCGATTTCGATCCGCCGCCGCCGGTCGCGGTGCTCTTCCTGCCGCCGCCTCCGCCGGATTTCGTGGTGCTGGCCCCACCGCCGCCGCCGATCGGCGTCTTCGTCCTGCCGAGCCCGGTCTTCGTGCCGATGCCGCGCTGGTTCAACCCGCCTCGTGATATCGTGCCGCCGCCGGACAACATCATCTTCAACAACATCCACAACACGACCGTCATCAACAACACGACGATCAACGAGAACGGCAATGCGCAAGGCGGCCTGACCACCGGCCAGCAGCTGACGGCCGGCGCGGTCGGGTTGGGGGCCGCCGCTTTGGCCACCAAGGTCGGGCTGCCGCCGCTGCTGCAGAAGCGGGCGGCGCTCCAGCAAGGCAAGCAGCCGGGCCTTGTGGCGCCATTGTCGAAGACGCTCGCGACCGAACATACCTTGCCGGGCGCCAACGGCAAGACACTGCCACTCGTCAACGGCAAGACCGTTCCGCTTGCCAACGGCAAGACGCTGCCGCTCGTCAATGGCAAGCCGGCGGTGGCGGACAGCCGCCTGAAGACGCTCGGCAAGCAGGGTGAGATCGTCACCGGGCAGGGCACCGGGGCGCAGACCGGCAAGGGTAAATTCCACAGGCTGCCGACCGTCAACGGCATGCCGGTCGCGAAGGGACCGAGCGTCCAGGACAAGCTCGGGAAGAACAACCCGGCGATCCTGTCCGATCAGAATGGCGGCAAACCGAAACGGTTTACCCGCAAGGACCTTGCCGCCGGCGCGGCCCTGGCCCCGAACGGGCAGGGCGCTGGTGGCGACAGCGGCAAGAAGTTCCACAAGCCGACCGGTATCGGTGGCGCACAGGCCGGCACCGAAGCCAATGTCCAGCACAACTTAAAGGTCAACAAGCCGAACGTGCAGGTGCTGTCCAGGCAGGAAAAGCCGCAATTCCATGCGCCGCCGAAGTTCCAAGTCCAGCAGCAGGAACGGCGCCTGGTGCAGCAGCCCAAGCAGCAGGGCAACAAGAGGCCGAGCTGCGGCCGCCCAGGCGAGCCGCCCTGCAAGCAATAGCCTGCCGCGGCCGAGGATGTCAGCTCTCGTTGATGGGCCGGGCTTTTCCCGGCCCATCGATCTCGCAAATCGGGGATCACCGGTCTGTGGCGCGCCAGCCGGCCCTCAAGCCGAGCCGCGCGGATTTTGAGGTGAGTTCAGCCTACGAGCTTGGAGACAGCCGTTTCGCCGTGCCGCCGCGCTGGTTGATCGAAACCCAGGTGTTCGGGTTCTGCTGCGACTGGCGCTTCAGGAAATAATAGCCGGTGGCGTTCCAGGGCCGGATCTCGTCGACCATATTGTCGAGGATCAAGTCGCCCTTGTCGGTCTTCACCGTCAGGATCGTATGGCCCTCATTGTTCAGGTCGCGCACCACCGTCATCAGCAGCGCCTGTCGGGGAAATCCGGCTTCCTGGAGAAGCTTGCGCTTGTAGAGCGCGTAGATCTTGCAATCGCCCTTGCCGTCCACCGGATAGTCCCAGTGATCCATCATCGTGCCCCAGTGATCGTAATTGCTGACCGGCTTGATGGAGCGGTTCGCCTTCTGGTTTATCCGCTTGAGGATGCTCATGTTCTGCGCGGTCAGCTTGACGCTCGTGGCGGGCAAGGCGGGAACCTTGCACTCTTTCGGCCGGCGATGACAGAAATCGACCCAGCCATATGGCACGCTGGTGCTGCCGCCGACGGTGGCGGAGCTTGCGGCGGGCTGCGTGGATATTCGCTTGAACCATGTCGACTGCGCGGCCGCTGGACTGACTGGCAGCGACGAGACGCCAACCAACGAAACAAGGCCAAGGAGGAGGGAAGAGGTCGGGACACCAGGAGATCGCTTCACTGCCAACACCACCGCAACGAGGAGACTGGCGACAGGCTAATGCGCAAACGCCGGCCCGGCCAATTAAACAATTAATAATGTCCTAACACGATTGTGTTCACTTCAAGGTGCAGGATGGGGCAGGCGGAAAGATCATCCGTCAGCCTGTGCCTGATAGGATGCGCCCGACGAAGGCGGGCACTACTTGCGTGGCAGGGCCTTCCAGTTGCTCGTCGAAACGGGAGGCCCAGCCGGCGCATTTCAGGTTGAGCTCGATTGTCAGGGCGCCGGCGGTGCGTGCCTCTTCCACGAAGCCGGCGGCCGGGTAGACGCTGCCGCTGGTCCCGATCGCCGCGAACATGTCACAGCCAGCGAGCGCTTCGGCGATCTCTTCCATGCGGTAGGGCATCTCGCCGAACCACACCACGTCCGGCCGCAGCCGTCCGCTGGCGCCGCAGGCGGGGCACGCGGAGTGGTCGGCGATGTCGTCGGCCCAGATGCTGCTTGCACCGCAATCCCGGCAAAGCGCGCGGCCGAGCTCGCCATGCATATGGATCAGATTCCCCGAGCCGGCGCGCTCATGCAGATCGTCGATGTTCTGGGTAACAAGAAGCACTTCGCCAGGAAGGGCCCTGCTCGAGCCTCGCCAGCGCTTCATGCGCGGCATTGGGCTCGACGTCGCCAAGCTGCCGCCTGCGCATATTGTAGAAATCCTGCACCTTGGCTGGATTGCGGGCGAAGCCCTGCGAGGTCGCGACCTCCTTGAGGTCGAACTTTGCCCAGACACCGTCAGGATCTCGGAACGTCGCGACACCCGATTCCGCTGAAATGCCTGCGCCAGTCAGGACGACGATCTTGGGTTTTGACATGATAGCACCGGCCCGAAGCCTATCGTTTTAGCGGATGCTACCGGAAGATGCCGACATGCTCAAACGCGAGCATGGCGCCGTGCTTCAGCGAGCACGCCTGCATCCATCTCTTTCAGTGTCTTCGGTGCGCCCTTGGATGGCAGGGACCCAAAAACATCCTTCGGTTGCGTCGGCGAAAACGCCGGCGCGAGCTTTGACAGCACTCCGCGTGGCCTCTTGGTCAAGACGATCACCATGAGTTTTTCAGAAAGCGACATCCTGGCCTTCCCTGCGTTCAGGCGCTCAAACCCTGGTGCCGCCCACCGTCATCTGGTTCATCCTGAGATGCGGCTGGCCGACGCCGACTGGCACGCCCTGTCCGGCCTTGCCGCACATGCCGATGCCGTTGTCGAGCTGCATGTCGTTGCCGATCATGCTGACGCGGTGCATGGCGTCCGGTCCGTTGCCGATCAGCATCGCGCCCTTGATCGGCTGCGTCACCTTGCCGTTCTCGATCATGTAGGCCTCGGTGCAGCCGAACACGAACTTGCCCGAGGTGATGTCGACCTGGCCGCCGCCGAAGGAAACGGCGTAGATGCCGTTCTTGACCGAGGCGATGATCTCGTCCGGCTCCCTGTCGCCGGAAGTCATGTAGGTGTTGGTCATGCGCGGCATCGGCTGGTGCGCATAGCCTTCGCGGCGGCCGTTGCCGGTGGCCTTCATGCCCATCAGCCGGGCGTTCTGGCGGTCCTGCATATAGCCGACCAGTTTACCGTCCTCGATCAGCACGTTGCGCGCCGAAGGCGTCCCTTCGTCGTCGACGGTGAGCGAGCCGCGCCGCTCGGGGATGGTGCCGTCGTCGACCACGGTGACGCCTTTCGCCGCCACTTGGCTACCCATCAGGCCGGCGAAGGCCGATGTCTTCTTGCGGTTGAAGTCGCCTTCGAGCCCGTGGCCGACCGCCTCGTGCAGCATCACGCCCGGCCAGCCGCTGGACAGCACGATGTCGAACGTGCCCGCCGGCGCTGGAACCGCTTCCAGATTGACCAGCGCCTGCCGCAGCGCCTCGGATGCGGCGTGCTTCCAGCTTTCCTCGCCGACGAACTCGCCAAAACTCTTGCGGCCGCCCATGCCGTATGAGCCGCTCTCCTGCCGGTCACCGCTGCCGACCACGACCGACACGTTGATCCTGACCAGCGGGCGGATGTCGCGCACGATCTGGCCGTCGCCGCGCACGATCTCGACATGCTGCCACGAGGCGGCGAGCGAGGCCGTCACCTGGCGCACGCGCGGATCCTTCGCCCGCAGCCAGCCGTCGATCTCCTGCAACAGCTTGGCCTTGGCCTCGAAGGAAGGCGAGGGGATCGGGTTTTCGTCGCCATAGAGGTGGCGGTTGGTGCGGGCGGGCGCGCCGGCGAGCTGGCCGGAATAGCCGCCCTTGACCGCCGAGACGGCATCGGCCGCGCGCTTGAGCGAGGCTTCGGAGAGGTCGCTCGAATGCGCATAGCCGCTGGCCTCGCCGGCCACGGCGCGCAGGCCGAATCCCTGGTCGGTGTTGAAATTGGCCGTCTTAAGCCGGCCATTGTCGAACATCAGCGCTTCGCTCTCGCTGTATTCGAGGAACAGCTCGCCGTCGTCGGCGCCCTTGATGGTCTCGGTGACGATCTCCTTGACGCGATCGTCGGAAATGTCGAATTGGCCGATCAGGCTGTTCATGGCAAATCCATTCGTGGAAACAAATCGTTCTAGAGCATGATGCCGAAAAGTGTGAAGCGGTTTTCGGACGACATCATGCTCTATCTCCTTGATATGGGAGATGTAGGCGCGAAGTCGCCGTCAGACAATCGCCAACGCGATCATAGCGGCGATTGCGCCGCCATCACTTGCCGCTGACGAAGTCCTTGATGTTGCCGGCCATCGCGTTCCAGTTGGAAAACTGCTCCTCGAGATTGGCCCTGGTGATGCCGCCGGCGAAGCTGACATCCATCTTGAAATTCGAGCCGTCGCCCGCATAGGCCTTCACCCAGCGATACTTCTTGTTCCAGGCGTTGGCCTGCTCCTCGGTCAGCGGGTCGGTGTAGCCTGTCGAGAATTGCAGCGACTTGCAGTTCTCGTGGTCCTCGCAGCCATAGAAATAGACTGCGTATTTGACGCCGTCGATCCGCCCGGAAATCATCGGATCGCCATTGTCGTCCTTGTCCATCCTGGCCGATCCGAAGCCCTTGGCGATATCGAGGATCGCCGTCGGGTCGGGCTTCTGGAGGATTTCGGCATCCTCGGCCCGTGCGACCGAAACCGTGCCGGCCAACGCCAGACCGGTTATGAAAGCGGATAGGTTCGCGCGCATCGAGCCTCCTGGCTGCCAACGCGCATTCGCCACCGGACCTCAGCGTGCAGAGCGGCGCATGGGCAAGAAGATCAAGGTAGGGCGGCGAAGCCTTCCGCAAAGCCCTTGAGGTCGACAGGGATGCCGATGCCTTCCTCGGGCGTCTGGAAGACGATGAAGGTAGCGGAAGTGCCGCTCTTCAGCGTGTCGAGCAGCGGCTTTTCGAGGATGACCTCGGCATAGCAGCCGTCCTGGAAGCAGCGCACGAAATAGGCGCGGCCGATATCCTTGCCGTCGACATTGAGGCCGAGGCCGTTGGGCAAGAGCACGCCGAGCGGCGCCAGCACGCGCAGGATCTCGGCCTTGTTGTCGGCGGTGCGCAGCACCACGACCGAAAGCCCCATTTCAGGGCGGTCCTCGGCGACGACGTTCTGCATCATCACGCATTGCTCGGAGGTAGCACCTGCAGGCGTATCGCAGATGATCGACCACGCGCCATGCGTCGACTTCACCGTGCCGCTTGGCGGCGAGGCGTTGTTCGGCGAGGCAGCGGCGCCAACGGCTACGCCGACACCGAGCACGGCGACGGCAAGGACGACCTTCGCCAAGGTTCTCGAAAGCCAGGAAGTCATAACGGCTCCATTGCGAATCACGGCACTTTAAGCCGCGCCGGGGCCAAGTAAAGGACGAGACCGCCGCCGGTCCGCCCCGATACCGGCAATTCCATGCTTTTCCAAAGCAAATTCGCCCGAATTGCGACCGCCCGGCCCATAGCATGGCGGTGGCCGAACACGGCCTCCGGCTTGCGCGCAAAAATGCCGCACGGTTTCCTCCGCTCCTTTCTTGCGGAGGGAAATAGAGTATGGTTTGAACCACCCTAGGGACAGACCGGGATTCCCAATCCCGGCATCGTCCGTTATTGGTGCGATCAGATCGTGGGAAGTGGGAGACGAGAGGGCGATGAGGAAATTCCTGGCAAGCGCTGAATTCTTGGCAGGTGCGGCAGCTTCGGCCGTGCTCTTCTCCAGTGCGGCGGCTCGTGCCGACCAGCCGCGGGAATGGGAGGTGACCTTCCAGGCTCCCGCGACCGACATGATGCGGCAGATCGAGCGGTTCGGGAACTACACGATGTGGTTCATCGTCCCGATAACCATCCTCGTGCTGCTGCTGCTGCTGGTCTGCATCGTCAAGTTCCGCGCAAGCGCCAATCCGGTACCGTCCAAGACCAGCCACAACACGCTGATCGAAGTGATCTGGACGGTCGGGCCGGTGATCGTGCTGTTGCTCATCGCCATTCCCTCCTTCCAACTCCTCACCGCGCAGTACACGCCGCCGGAAGAAGCAAAGCTCACCGTCAAGGCGACCGGCAACCAGTGGAACTGGGACTACGAATACCAGGTCGACAAGACCTTCTCCTTCAACTCGGCTATCCTCCAGGACGGCGACCGCGCCAAGGCCGGCAAGGAAGATCGCGCCCTCTATCCGCGCCTGCTGGCGGTCGACAACGAGCTGGTCGTGCCGGTCAACACCATGACGCGCGTGCTGATCACCGCCACCGACGTCATCCATTCCTTCGCCATGCCGTCCTTCGGCATCAAGATGGACGCGGTGCCCGGCCGCACCAACGAGACTTGGTTCAAGGCCGAGAAAGAAGGCCTCTATTATGGCCAGTGCTCGCAGCTCTGCGGCAAGGACCATGCCTTCATGCCGATCGCGATCCGCGTCGTCTCCGAGGCGCAGTTCAAGACCTGGCTGGCGACGGCCGAGACCGACGTGCCCGGCGCCAACAAGGCGCTGATGGCCGAGATCGATGGTACCAATAAGGTAGCGGCCGCCGGCAACTGATGTCGCGGGTTAGCAAGAATTAGGGAACGGAGCGGAACATGGCAGAGGCTGCAGCTCACGACGATCACGACCACAAGCCCTATCATGGCTGGGTCCGGTGGGTGTACTCCACCAACCACAAGGATATCGGCACGCTCTACCTGATCTTCGCGATCTGCGCCGGCATCATCGGCGGCGCGCTTTCGGTCGTCATCCGCATGGAGTTGCAGGAGCCGGGCATCCAGATTTTCACCGGTCTGGCGCAGATGGTCTATGGCATGAACGGCGATGCCGCCATCGACGGCGGCAAAAGCATGTACAATGCCTTCGGCACCGCGCACGCGCTGATCATGATCTTCTTCATGGTCATGCCAGCGCTGATCGGCGGCTTCGCCAACTGGATGGTGCCGATCATGATCGGCGCGCCGGACATGGCCTTCCCGCGCATGAACAACATCTCCTTCTGGCTTCTGCCGCCGGCCTTCTTCCTGCTGCTGGCCTCGCTGTTCATGCCGAGCGCGCCCGGCGCCTTTGGCGTCGGTGGCGGCTGGACGCTTTATCCGCCGCTTTCGACATCGGGCCAGCCTGGCCCTGCGATGGATCTGGCGATCCTGTCGATCCACATCGCCGGCGCTTCGTCGATCCTCGGCGCCATCAACTTCATCACCACCATCTTCAACATGCGCGCGCCGGGCATGACGCTGCACAAGATGCCGCTATTTGCCTGGTCGGTGCTGGTCACCGCCTTCCTGCTCTTGTTGTCACTGCCGGTGCTGGCGGGCGCCATCACCATGCTGCTCACCGACCGCAATTTCGGCACCTCCTTCTTCGTGCCGGACAATGGCGGTGACCCGATCCTCTTCCAGCACCTGTTCTGGTTCTTCGGCCATCCCGAGGTGTACATCCTGATCCTGCCTGGCTTCGGCATCATAAGCCATATCGTCTCGACCTTCTCGAAGAAGCCCGTCTTCGGCTATCTCGGCATGGCCTATGCCATGGTCGCGATCGGCGCCGTCGGCTTCATCGTCTGGGCGCACCACATGTACACGACCGGCCTGTCGCTCGACACGCAGCGTTACTTCGTGTTCGCCACCATGGTCATCGCGGTGCCGACGGGTGTGAAGATATTTTCCTGGATCGCCACCATGTGGGGCGGCTCGATCTCCTTCAAGCCGCCGATGCTGTGGGCGCTGGGCTTCATCTTCCTGTTCACAATCGGTGGCGTGACCGGCGTTCAGCTCGCAAATGCCGGCCTCGACCGCTCGCTGCACGACACCTATTTCGTCATCGCGCACTTCCACTATGTGCTGTCGCTGGGCGCCGTGTTCGCGATCTTCGCCGGCTGGTACTACTGGTTCCCGAAGATGACCGGCTACATGTATTCGCCAGTCATCGCCAACACCCACTTCTGGGTCACCTTCGTCGGCGTCAACCTGATCTTCTTCCCGCAGCATTTCCTCGGCCTTGCCGGCATGCCGCGCCGCACGATCGACTATCCCGACGCGTTTGCCGGCTGGAACTATGTCTCGTCCATCGGCTCCTACATCTCGGCGGTCGGCGTCCTGATCTTCCTTTACTGCGTCTTCGAGGCCTTCCAAAAGAAGCGGGTCGCAGGCGCCAATCCGTGGGGCGAGGGCGCCACGACGCTTGAATGGCAGCTGCCTTCGCCGCCGCCGTTCCACCAGTGGGAACAGCTGCCGAAGATCAAGTAGGCGCTGCCCGAAATACGAGACCGCCGGCCCGCCGGCGGTCTTGGCCAACGGAATAACGGACTTAAGTACGCATGGCCCTTGCTGACGACAGATTGATGGAGGACGCGGGCTTTCGCATATCGGAAGCGACCGCGGGCGATTTCTTCGCCCTGTTGAAACCGCGCGTCATGTCGCTGGTCGTCTTCACAGCCTTTGTAGGCCTGATCGCGGCGCCCGTCGCCATCAACCCGCTGATAGCGATGGTCGCCATCCTGGCGATCGCCATCGGCGCAGGCGCCTCGGGCGCTCTCAACATGTGGTACGACGCCGACATTGACGCGGTGATGACCAGGACTGCCAGCCGTCCTGTGCCGGCCGGCCGCGTCTCGCCGGGCGAGGCGCTGGGCTTCGGCCTGGTGCTTTCGGCGCTTTCGGTGATGACGCTCGGCGTGCTGGTCAACTGGCTGTCGGCATCGCTGCTTGCCTTCACCATCTTCTTCTACGCTGTCATCTACACCATGTGGCTGAAGCGCTGGACGCCGCAGAACATCGTCATCGGCGGCGCCGCCGGCGCCATCCCACCGGTGATCGGCTGGGCGGCAGTGACCGGATCGGTCAGCCTCGAAAGCGTGATCCTGTTCCTGATCATCTTCCTGTGGACGCCGCCGCATTTCTGGGCGCTGGCGCTGTTCAAGTCCGACGACTATGCCCGCGCCGGCATCCCGATGATGCCTAATGTCGCCGGCCACGCCTCGACGCGCCGCCAAATCTTCGCCTATGCGCTGATCTTGGCGCCTGTCGGCGTGCTGCCCTGGGTGCTCGGCTACACCACCGCCGGCTATGGCGTGGTTTCCGCTCTGCTAGGTCTAGGCTTCGCGTGGTATGCCTGGAAGGTGCTGGGCATGCGCGACGACGACCGCGCGATGAAGCCGGCAAAAGCGCTGTTTGCCTATTCGCTGCTCTATCTCTTCGCTATTTTCGCCGTCTATCTCGTCGACTGCGTGGTCGGGCGCGCCCTGATGATGGGGGGTGTATGATCGTGGCCGACAAGAAGCTCGAACTGGTGACGCTGACGGAACGCCAGCAGAAGGCGCGCCGCAACCGCTCCATTGCCATAGGTGTCGCGCTGGCGGCACTTGTCGTCATCTTCTATGCCGTCACCATCGTGCGCTTCGGCCACCACGGCGCCAGCCTGACATCGTCGGGTCTGTTGGGAGGCGGCTGATGAGCGGCGACTTGAGCAAGCCTCGCAAGGTCAACAGCAACGCGATCGTCGCGGCTGTCTGCCTTGCCTTCTTCACCGGCATGGTCGGCATGGCCTATGCAGCGGTGCCGCTCTACAAGATGTTCTGCCAAGTGACCGGTTATGGCGGCACCACGCGGCGCGCCGAGAAGCAATATGCCGGCCGCGTGCTCGACCGCGACATCACCATCCGCTTCGATGCCAACACCAACGGCATTCCGTGGCAGTTCGAGCCCGTCGCCCGCTCGGTGACGATCAAGATCGGCGCGACGGCGCAGGCGCATTACAGCGCCACCAACAAGTTCGACCGCACCATCACCGGCCGCGCCTCGTTCAACGTGCAGCCGGAGATGGCCGGCGCCTATTTCAACAAGGTGGAGTGCTTCTGCTTCACCGACACGACACTGAAGCCCGGCGAGACGCTGGACATGCCGGTCGTGTTCTATGTCGATCCAGACATCGTCAACGTGCCGGAACTCAAGGACTTGAAGACCATCACCCTGTCCTACACGATGTTCCCGGTCGAAAAGAAACAGCCGGTCGCCTCGTCGGCGCCGGCCGCTGGCAGCAGCAACAAAGTTCCAGATTCCGAAGCAAGCCTCGGGGGTTGATATGGCAGACGCGCACGCAAAACCACAACACGACTACCATCTCGTCAATCCCAGCCCGTGGCCTTTCCTGGGCTCGATCGGCGCGCTGATCACCGCCATCGGCGGCGTCTGCCTGATGCAGTATCTGAAGGCTGGCGACTTCCCGGTGTTCGGCCACAACATCGCCAATCCGTGGCTGTTCTTCATCGGCATGATCATCGTGCTCTACACGATGTTCGCCTGGTGGTCCGACACCATCAAGGAAGCGCATGAGGGTCACCACACGCGCGTCGTGTCGCTGCACCTGCGCTACGGCATGATCATGTTCATCGCCTCCGAGGTGATGTTCTTCGTCGCCTGGTTCTGGGCCTTCTTCGACGCCAGCCTGTTCCCAGGCGAAGCCTCTCAATATGCCCGCGCCGCCTTCACCGGCGGCGTCTGGCCGCCGAAGGGCATGGAGGTCCTCGACCCCTTCCACCTGCCGCTCTACAACACCATCATCCTGCTTTTGTCGGGCACGACGGTGACCTGGGCGCACCACGCGCTGCTGCATGGCGACCGCAAGGGCCTGATCAACGGCCTGGTGCTGACCGTTGGCCTCGGCATGCTGTTCACCATGGTGCAGGCCTACGAGTACATGCATGCGCCCTTCGCGTTCAAGGATTCGATCTACGGCGCCACCTTCTTCATGGCGACCGGCTTCCATGGCTTTCATGTCATCATCGGCACCATCTTCCTGCTGGTCTGCCTGGTGCGCGCGATGCGCGGCGACTTCACGCCGAAGCAGCATTTCGGTTTCGAGGCGGCTGCCTGGTATTGGCACTTCGTCGACGTGGTCTGGCTGTTCCTGTTCAGCGCGATCTATGTCTGGGCCTCGAACGGCGCGATGATCGAAGGTCACTGATAAAAAGCAATTCCGGGAAAAGCGCGTAGCGATTTTCCCGGAATTGCGTTCAGCAGTTTTTCAGGAATTTCGAGGGCGGTCGCGGCGACGCGGCCGCCTTCTTCTTTTCGGCGCAATGGCCGGCCATCGGTAGGTCATGTGGGCGCGAATTCCCTTGGCTGTATGCGCGTATCTGATCGCGACGTCTCCGGTACAGGAGCCGGATGTGTTACCTGCGCAAAAGGTCGATCTGGTACGGGTCGAGAAATCGCAACGGCAATTGCAATTGATCGGCGGCGACAAAATCCTGCGCAGCTACAGCATCGCGCTGGGCGGCCATCCTGTCGGCCACAAGCATCGCGAGGGCGACGAGCGAACGCCGGAAGGCCGCTATGTGCTCGACTGGCGCAATCCCAACAGTGTCGCCTACAAGTCGATCCACATCTCCTATCCCAACATTGACGATGCCGCGGAGGCAAAGGCCCGCGGCGTCGATCCTGGCGGCTTGATCATGATCCACGGCCAGCCGGATGGCTTCGGCCGGCTGGGCTGGCTGCTTCAAATGGTCGACTGGACCGACGGTTGTATTGCCGTTACGAACTCCGATATGGATGAAATCTGGACAATGGTGGCCGACGGCACACCGATCGAGATCATTGAATGAGCGAAGATCATTAGATGAGTGAAGATAAGGCGATCTGGCCACCCATCGATCCGATCTCGGCCGGCCTGCATGGCCGCTGTCCGCGCTGCGGCGAAGGCAAGCTGTTTTCGGGTTTCCTCACCGTCGGCAAGCGCTGCTACAATTGCGGGCTCGACTATTCCTTCGCCGATGCGGGCGACGGACCGGCCGTGTTCGTCATCCTGATCATCGGCTTCGTCGTCGTCGGCCTCGCATTGTGGATGGAGGTGACGTTCAATCCGCCGCTCTGGCTGCACTTTATGGTGTGGATACCGCTGGCGCTGGTGCTGTGTCTGACGGCGCTGCGCCTGATCAAGGGCGTGCTGATCACCTTGCAGTATTCGAAGAAGGCCTCCGAGGGCAGGCTGGATTCCAGCGAATGAGCGAGACGACCAGTTTGGTTGGCGGCCGTTCACGGCCCCGCACGGCGTTGGTGCTTGGCCTCGGCCTTGTCCTGTTCGCGGTCCTGATCGGGCTCGGCACCTGGCAGGTCCAGCGCCTGCACTGGAAGGAAGGCCTGCTCGCAACCGTCGACAAGCGCGCGCATTCCGCACCGTTGCCGCTGGCCGACGTCGAGAAGGAATTCGCCGCTTCCCATGATGTCGATTACACGCCGGTGACGGTGACCGGCACTTTCCTGCATCAGGGCGAACGGCATTTCTTTTCCACCTGGCAAGGTGACAGCGGCTTCAACGTCTACACCCCCCTGCAGCTCGAGAATGGCCGCTTCGTGCTCGTCAACCGCGGCTTCGTTCCCTACGACCTCAAGGATCCGGCCAAGCGCAAGCAGGGCGAGGTTGCCGGCAAGGTTACGGTGACCGGGCTCGCCCGCAATCCGCTGCCCGCAAAGCCGTCGATGATGCTTCCCGACAACGATGTCGCCAAGAACATCTTCTATTGGAAGGACCGCGATGCCATGGCGGCGAGCGCCGGTCTGCCGGCGGGGTTTGTGCTGGTGCCGTTCTTCATCGATGCCGACAAGACGCCGAACCCGGGCGGCCTGCCGGTCGGCGGCGTCACCATCATCGACCTGCCGAACAACCATTTGCAGTATGCCGTCACCTGGTACGGGCTGGCCGCGGCGCTCGCGGCCGTGCTGATCCTGAGACTCCGCCGCCCGGCGAAAGAGCAGTGAGCGCCGCCGCTCTTGACAGGGCAGGGGTGCGCACCTCATTTCGCCTGAAGCTTTCCGACTAAACCGGCCGCATTCATGACCCAGAAAAAGCCCCCGCTGACGATCAGGCTCTGCCAGCCGCGCGGCTTCTGCGCCGGCGTCGACCGCGCCATCCAGATCGTCGTGCTGGCGCTGAAGAAATACGGCGCGCCGGTCTATGTCCGCCACGAGATCGTGCACAACCGCTACGTCGTCGAAGGGCTGCAGAGCCTGGGCGCCGTCTTCATCGAGGAACTGTCCGAGATCCCGCCCGAGCATCGCCAGTCGCCCGTTGTGTTTTCCGCGCATGGCGTGCCGAAGTCGGTGCCGGCGGACGCCGAGGCGCGCAATCTCTTCTACCTCGATGCCACGTGCCCGCTCGTGTCCAAGGTGCACAAGCAGGCGATGCGCCACCAGCGGCTCGGCCGCCATGTGCTTTTGATCGGCCACGCCGGGCACCCGGAAGTGATCGGCACGATGGGCCAATTGCCGGAGGGCGCCGTGACGCTGATCGAGACCGAGGCCGATGCGGCGCGCTTCGTGCCGGTCGACGCTTCGGCACTCGGCTTCGTCACCCAGACGACCTTGTCGGTCGAGGACACAGCCGGCATCATCCGGGCCCTCCAGGAGCGCTTTCCCGAACTGCACGCGGCCGCGGCCGAATCGATCTGCTACGCCACCACCAACCGCCAGGAAGCGGTGAAGGAGACGGCGGCGGGCGCCGATCTTTTCCTCATCGTCGGCGCTCCCAATTCGTCCAACTCGCGTCGCCTTGTCGAAGTGGCGGAGCGTGCGGGCGCCACGATGTCGCTTCTCGTGCAGCGCGCCGCCGAAATTCCGTGGGATGAGATCGCCGGGATCAGGACGCTCGGCCTGTCGGCCGGCGCCTCGGCGCCGGAAATCATCGTCGACGAGATCATCGACGCGTTCCGGCAGCGCTTCGACGTCACCATCGATCTGGCCATCACGGCCACGGAAACGGAGGACTTTCCGGTAATGCGGGTGTTGCGCGATGTCGAACTGACGGCGGCCGACATGGCCTTCGTCAATGGAGCGGCGTGAAACCGGATGGCCGTCTACACCGATGTCAACGAGAACGAACTCAGTGCGTTCCTGAAAGCCTATCCGGTTGGCGAGCTGCTCTCCTACAAGGGCATCGCCGAAGGCACCGAGAATTCCAATTTCCTGGTCCACGCCTCGACCGGCTCCTACATCCTGACGCTCTATGAAAAGCGCGTCGACAAGGCCGACCTGCCGTTCTTTCTCGGCCTGATGGGCCATCTCGCCAGGAAGGGCATTTCCTGCCCGCTGCCGGTCACCGCGCATGACGGCACCGTCATCGGCACGCTCGCCGGCCGTCCAGCCGTCATCATCACCTTCCTCGAAGGCCTGTCGCTGAGGCGCCCGACGGCTGCGCATTGCGCGGAAGTCGGCAAGGCGCTCGCCAGCCTTCATCTCGCCGGCCAGGATTTCCTGATGAGAAGGCCGAACGCGCTGGCGATCGACGGCTGGCGTAAGCTGTGGGACGCCTCGCGCGATCGTGCCGACGAGGTCGAGCCGGGCCTGGCGGCCGAGGTCGACGCCGACTTCGCCGATTTCGAGCGCAACTGGCCGGCCGGCCTGCCGCAGGGCATCATCCACGCCGACCTGTTCCCGGACAACGTCTTCTTCCTCGGCGAAAAACTGTCGGGGCTAATCGACTTCTATTTCGCCTGCGACGACCTCTACGCCTACGATGTGGCCACCTGCCTCAACGCCTGGTGCTTCGAGAAGGATTTTTCCTTCAACCTGACCAAGGGGGCGGCGCTGCTGGCCGGCTACCAGTCGGTGCGGCCGCTTTCGAGCGACGAGAAGGCCGCGCTGCCGATGCTGGCGCGCGGCTCGGCGCTGCGCTTTATGCTGACCAGGCTCTATGACTGGCTGACCATTCCAGATGGCGGCCTGGTGATGAAGCGCGATCCGACCGAATATATCCGCCGCATGCGATTCCATCGAGCAATCCGATCGCCATCCGAATACGGGCTGACATGACCAAGCAGGTTGAAATCTTCACCGACGGCGCCTGTTCGGGCAATCCTGGGCCCGGCGGCTGGGGCGCCATCCTTCGCTTCAACGGCAAGACCAAGGAATTGTCCGGCGGCGAGGCCGAGACGACTAACAACCGCATGGAATTGCTGGCGGCCATATCGGCGCTGAATGCGCTGAAGGAGCCTTGCGCCGTCGAGCTGCACACCGACAGCAAATACGTCATGGATGGCATTTCCAAATGGATCCATGGCTGGAAGAAGAACGGCTGGAAGACCGCCGACAAGAAGCCGGTGAAGAATGGCGAGCTCTGGCAGGCGCTCGACGAAGCCAACCGGCGCCACAAGGTGACCTGGAACTGGGTCAAGGGCCATGCCGGCCATCCCGAGAACGAGCGCGCCGACGGGCTCGCGCGCGAAGGCATGGCGCCGTTCAAGAAGGGCTCGGCTGCCCCTGCAACGCCGAAGCCGGCAGCGGCGCCGAAGCCGGCCGCGGCGGCAAGGCAGCCCGTGACCCCAAGGGCACGGCGCTCCACCCAGAGCTATTGATTTCGGCGGGCTCGCCTGCACTCTGGCCGGAGAAGCATGTCGTGCCGATAGCCTATTACATCACACACCCGCAGGTGCGCATCGATGCCGGCGTTCCCGTGCCTCAATGGGGATTGTCCGACATCGGCAGGGCGAGGGCTGTCGCGATGCTCGGCCAGCCATGGATCGGCTCGATCAGGCGCGTGGTCTCGTCCGCCGAACGCAAGGCGACCGCAACCGCGGAAATCCTGGCGCAGCATCTCGGTCTTGTTGTCGAGATGCGCGAGCGGATGCACGAGAACGACCGGTCGGCAACGGGCTTCCTGCCGCCGCCGGAATTCGAGGCGGTTGCCGACCAGTTCTTCGCCAAGCCGCATGAGAGCATCCGAGGCTGGGAAAGGGCGATAGACGCCAAGCAACGCATCATGGGCGAGGTCGATGCGGTGCTTGCGGCCGGTGAATCCGACATCGCCTTCGTCGGCCATGGCGGTGTCGGCACGCTGTTGCTCCTCCATCTCAGTGGACGGGAAATCAGCCGTATCGCGGATCAGCCGGCGGGCGGCGGCAACTACTTCGCCTTTGACATTGAGGCGCGCCGCATCCTCCACGGCTGGCGGCCGATCGACGAACCAGCGCCGCATCACGACATTTGATCGTCACCGGATCAGCAGCGCCGTCGAGAACATGCCGAGCGCGAACACCGTGTGCGCCATGAGGTTGAGCGCGCGCGCCTTCGTCGGATTGGGGAGCTTGGATGCCGCCCAGCCGGCGCCCATGCCCGGCGCCAGCAGGAACCAGCCGGCTCCGACGGTGACGATGCCGAGGATGAAGGCAGGCAGGAAGGTCGGCGCCGCCAGCCAGCCCGCCCCGGCGAGCACCACCAGGATCACGCCGTAGAGGATGCCGACCAGATAGTGGAAGGCCCAGCCCAGCGCCCTTTCATGCGCATAGGGCGCGGCCTTGCCGATATCGTCGTGGAATACCTTCTCGGGCAGATGCCGGACCCAGCGGCCGACCATGCCCCAATTGGGCAAGGGCTGGCCGATCGCCTTGTTGAGGACGATCGCCCAGATATCCATGAACACCGTGGCGCCGATGCCGATCGCCACCGCGCGCCAGACGACGTCGAGCATCAGAGCTGCTCGAGGATCTTGGCGGCGCCGCTCTCGTTGACGCCAGGCTTTGTCTCGACATTGAGCGCGGTGACCTTGCCGTCGTCGACGATCATCGAAAACCGCTTGGAGCGCAGGCCCATGCCGGCTGCGGAAAGATCGTTGTCGAGCCCCACGGCCTTGGCGAAATCGCCGCTGCCATCGGCGAGATAGAGGATCTTGCCTTCGCCGCCGGAGAAGCGCGCCCAAGCACCCATGACATGCACGTCGTTGACCGAGACGACGGCGATCGTGTCGACGCCGCGCGCCAGAATGGCGTCATGGTTTTCCAAGTAACCCGGCAAATGGTTGTTGCTGCAGGTCGGCGTGAAGGCGCCGGGGACGCCGAACAGCACCACCTTCTTGCCAGCAAAGATCTCGTTGCCCTTGATATCCTTCGCACCATCGGCGGTCATCGTCTTGAAGGTCACGTCGGGCAGTTTTTCGCCAACCGAAATGGTCATGGGGAGCCTCGTTTGGGGGAGATGGGAAGGACTGACGCCTTCGATATCGGACTGCGCGGCTGCCAGCAACCTCTCACAGCAAGTCCAGGAAAAGTGCGCGGCGGTTTTCCGTCCGGAATTGCGGCTAAGAAGCACCGCTGGATCAAGGGAAAGGCAGCAGCCCGTCCACCGAACCCTCGGCGCTGGTCAGCGTGTAGTAGAGCCCGCCATCGGTCGGCGTTGCCGAGGGCCGGTCGAGGATCGGCACGGTGAAGACGAGCTTGCCGTCCTTCTCGCTGCGAACCGGCGCGCCGAACATGTAGTCGCGCTCGCCGGCGATGAAGAAATCGACGGATTCCGGATCGCCGGGCGACTGCGCCTGGACGACAAGGGTCTCGTGGTCGCCGGGCAGCACGCTGATGCCGAAATCGGACCGGGCCGGGGAGGGCAGCGTCGCGAGCGCGGTTTTCACCAATGCGGCGTCGGTCGCGTTGTCCGGATCGGAGCTGGGATCGACGCTGAGCTGGGTCTGCACCGGGATGCAAATCGTCTCGCAGATGCCGAGGAAGACATGGGCGTCGATGGTCGCCGGCTGGCCGGGCGAAGACAGCGTGAAGGTCACTGGCAGCGACACCGGACGATCGTAGCCGGCCCATTTGCCGTAGCCGTCGTCATGCCGCCGTGGCGGCGGGAACGACAATTGGGCGTCGGCGATGTTGGTGCTGCCGGATATGTCGAGCTGCGGCGGCACGCCTGCATCGCCCGGATCGCGCCAATAGGTCTTCCAACCGGGCTTCAACGCGATGTCGAGCACGCCGTGGACCTTGCCGGCATCGTCGGGCTTACCGGTGGTCACCAGCCGAACCTTGCCGCCCTCACTGTTGTACCAGACCGAGGAGGAGGCCTCGGCCGGGAGGCTTGCAGCCCACCCCAAAACGACGCCGAGAACCAGTATTTTCATGTATCGCATGGCGGTGATTTGACCGTCCGTTCTTGGCCGCGCAATGACTTCGTCGCTCTCCCGGTATCATATTTGCGTTACATCGGGGACTGGCACCATCTTTTCGGCGCTGCCGAAACGCGTTACGCTCAAGCCATGGACTTGCTGCGCCACAAGAAGGCGGCCGCCGGACGCGGCTTCCTCGACGACCAGTTCCTGATTGCCATGCCTGGCATGAAGGACGACCGTTTCGCGCGCTCCGTCATCTACATCTGCGCCCACAGCGACGAGGGCGCGATGGGGCTGATCATCAACCAGACGCAGCAGATGCTGTTTCCGGACCTGCTTGTGCAGCTCGGCATCATGAACGAGCAAGAAGCGATCCGCCTGCCGGCGCATACGCGCGATTTCGTCGTGCGCAATGGCGGGCCGGTCGACCGCAGCCGCGGCTTCGTGCTGCACTCGGGCGATTATCGCGTGGAATCCTCGCTCAACGTCTCCGACGACATCTGCCTGACCGCGACCGTCGACATCCTGCGCGCCATCTCCACCGGCCGCGGCCCGCGCCATGCGCTGATGGCGCTCGGGTATTCCGGCTGGGGCGCCGGCCAGCTCGAAACGGAGATCGCCGAGAATGGCTGGCTCACCTGTCCGGCGACGCCCGAGCTTCTCTTCGACACCGACATCGAGCGCAAATACGACCGCATCCTGGCTTCGATCGGCATCGACCTCGCCCATTTGAGCGCCGCCGCGGGGCACGCTTGACCTAACGAGCCGACGCAGAGGCCGTTTCGAAATTCGCTCCTGCGAGTCATACGGTGGTGATTTCGAGAACCGGAGCGGAGCGTACTTAAGGTACGTGAGCACCGGAAGCGCAGAAAGCGCCGCCAGATGGCCGCAGGAGTAGAGTTTCCAAACCGCCTCTAAGCCTTGGTCAGTGGATACTGCTCCCTCAACGTCTTCAGCACCTGGTCGCCGGGCATCGGCGCGCCGAACATGAAGCTCTGGACATATTCGCAGCCCATCTGGCGCAGCTCCAGCGCGTCGCTTTCGTCCGAAATGCCTTCCGCGACGACCGAAAGCCCAAGCTCATGCGCCATGTTGACCATGGATTTGAGCAGCACGGCGCGCTTCGGGGTGGCGTCGTCGACGAAGCTCTTGTCGATCTTGATCGTGTCGAAGGGGAAGCGCGTCAGGTAGGAGAGCGAGGAATAGCCGGTGCCGAAATCGTCGAGCGACAGCCCAATGCCGAGCTGTTTCAGCTTGCTCAGCACATGCGCGGTCTGCTCGGGATTGTCCATCACCAACGATTCGGTGAGCTCGAGCCGGAAGCAGCGCGGCTTGAGATTGGCGCGCGCGATGACCGAGCGGACGTCGCTGACAAGATCGCGGCGGATGAGCTGGCGGCTCGACAAATTGACCGAGACCGACAGCGGCGCGTCGCCGATCTGCTTTTGCCAGGCAGCCAGGTCTTCGGCCGCCTGCTGCATGGCGAACAGGCCGAGCTGCACGATCAGCCCGCAATTCTCGGCCACCGGGATGAAGTCCCCCGGCGGGATCATACCGCGGCGCGGATGGTCCCAGCGCAGCAGCGCCTCGAAGCCGGCGACGCTGCCGTCCTCCAGCCGCACGATCGGCTGGTAGGCAAGCGTGAACTCGCGCCGCTCGATGGCGCGGCGAAGATCGGATTCGAACTGCAGCCGGTCGGTGCCGACGGTGCGGAAGGCCGGCCGGAACGGCTCGATCCTGTCGCCGCCGAAGCGCTTGGCCTGGTGCATGGCAAGCTCGGCGTCCTTGACCATGTCCTCGGCCGAGGTCTGCGCCGTCGTCCACGTGATCAGACCTATCGAGGCGGTCAGCACGATCTCGCGCTTGGCGAAGGTGATCGGATTGTTGATGGCGTGCTTGATGGCGTCGGCCATGGCCGCGATGCGGGCAGGGTCCTGTTCCGAAAGCAGCATCAGCGCGAACTGGTCGCCGGCAAAGCGCGACAGCGAGTCCTTCGGCTTCAACAGCCGGTGCAGCCGGCGCGCGACCGTGAGGAGAATGGTGTCGCCGGCGGAAATGCCGAGACCGTCATTGACCTGCTTGAAGCGGTCGATGTCGATGATGAAGACCGTCGGTCGCACCTTGTCCTCGGTGCGGGCGATCGAAATGATCGCCTCCAGCCGGTTCATGAACAATTCGCGGTTCGGCAGGCCGGTCAGATTGTCGTGCACGGCGTCGTGCAGCAGCCTTTCCTCGGATTTCTTCTGCTCGGTGACGTCGATCATGGTGCCGACGCAGCGGATCACTTCGCCGTCGGAGCCGATCACCGGGCGGGCGCGCAGCGAGAACCAGTGATAGTGGCCGTCGGCGCCGCGCAGGCGGAAGTTCTGCGCCACCTTGCCGCGGCGGTGCTCGAGCACCACGTCGAGCGTGGTGCGGAACGTATCGCGGTCGTCGGCATGCAGCACGGGCAGCCAGTTGCGGGCAGCCCCGCCAAGGCTGTTGGGCGCAAGGCCGAGCTGCAGGCTGATGTCGGGCTTGGTGACGACGCGGTCGCGCAGCACGTCCCAGTCCCAGACGATGTCGCCCGAGCCGGCGACGGCGAGCGCCTGCCGCTCGAGGTCGGAGAACAGCCCCTGGTGCAGCGCGCCGCCGGCAAAGGCGTGCTGCATGACGGTGAAGCCGATCAGGAGGATGATCAGGATCAGCCCGCCGCCCAGCGCCGGCTGCGCGATGTCGTTGTCCAGCATGCCGGTGATCGCCATCCACGACCCGCACAGCCATAACAGCACCATCACCCAGCTTGGCACCAGCATGATCGCGCGGTCATAGCCGCGAATGCCGAGGAAGATGATGAGGCCGAGGCCGGTGAGCGCGGTGGCGGCGAACGAGATGCGGGCAATGCCGGCGGCGACCGCCGGATCGACGATGGCAACGCCCGCGATCAAGAGCAGCCCGAGGATCCAGACCAGCGCTCCATAGCTGAAATGGCCATGCCAACGGTTGAGATTGAGATAGGCGAACAGGAACACCACGAAGGTTCCGGCCAGGGCCACCTCCGTGCCGGCCCGCCATATCTGCTCGTTGCCGGGCGATATCTCGATGATCTTGTTGAGGAAGCCGAAGTCGACGCAGATATAGGCGAGCACCGCCCAGGCGAGCGCCGCGGTCGCCGGGAACATCGAGGTTCCCTTGACCACGAACAGGATGGTCAGGAACAGCGCCAGGAGGCCCGAAATGCCGATGACGATGCCGCGGAACAGCGTGTAGGAATTGACCGAGTCCTTGTAGGAATCCGGCTCCCAGAGATAGACCTGCGGCAGCTTCGGCGAGGCGAGCTCGGCGATGAAGGTCACCACCGTTCCGGGGTTCAGCGTCACCCGGAACACGTCGGCGTCCGGGCTTGTCTGGCGGTCGAGGGCGAAGCCCTCGCTGGGCGTGATCGCGGCGATGCGGGTCGAGCCGAGATCAGGCCAGAAGATACCGGAATTCACCAGGCGGAAATGCGGGGCGACGATCAGCCGGTCGAGCTGCTGGTCGGTGGTGTTGGCGAGCGCGAACACGGCCCAGTCGCCGCTCGAGCGCGCGTCATTGGCTTCCACCTCGATGCGCCGCACGATGCCGTCGGGGCCGGGCGCCGTCGAGACCTGGAAATTCTCGCCCTGGTTCCGGTAGATTTCCACGGCGCCGGAGAGGTCCAGCGCCTTGTCGTCGCGCGCGATCTTGATCGGCTCGACGGCGAAAGCCGGCATGGCCGAAAAAAGCGTGACGACGACCGTCATGATGAGGGCGAACAGCGACGCTAATCGCGGGAAATTCGTCACAATCAGCCCTTCGTTCCATCGCCCGGCGGATCGTCCGCGATCCGGGCGTAGAGGTAGTGATCCTGCCAGAGGCCGTTGATCCTGAGATAGGATCGCAGAAGTCCTTCGCGCCGGAATCCGGCTTTTTCAAGCACGCGGATCGACCGGGCGTTTTCGGGAATACAGGCAGCTTCGATCCGGTGCAACCTGAGCGTATCGAAGGCGAAGCGCGACACCAGCTTGACCGCCTCGGTCATCAGGCCTCGGCCGCCGAAGCGTTCACCGATCCAATAGCCGATATGACCGCTCTGCGCGACGCCATGGCGGATGTTGCCGAGCGTGATGCCGCCGGCAAGCTTGCCGCTCGATTTTTCGAAGATGAAGAAGGCGATGGCCGTGCCTTGCGCGTAATCCTCGCGGTAGCGGCTGATGCGCAGCCGCCAGGCGGTGCGGTCGAGCTCGTCCGGCTGCCAGCGCGGCTCCCAGGGTTCGAGGAAGGCGCGGCTTTCGCCGCGCACCGCCGCCCATTCGCGGTAGTCGTTGGTCAGGGGCACGCGCAGCGTGACCTTTTCGCCTCTCAGTGCCGGCAGGTCGCGGCGAAAGAAAGGGAGCGCGAACACGGCGCGTGTTCTAAGATTCAGACGGCGAGCCGGCGGGCCGTCGTCTGCGGACCCGCAAGCGATTCGAGAATCGCCTCGTAGGGCGCAAGCGTGCCCACGGGGCCAACCGCGGTAAGCGTCGGCTTGGTCGAGAACAGCCGCGAGGAGAGGTCGGTCAGCCGTTCGATGGTCAGCGCCGAAAGCCGCTCCATCAATTCCTCCTTGGCGATCGGCCGTCCGAACAGAAGCAGCTGCCGGGCAATCTGCGAGGCGCGGCTGGCCGGACTTTCGGCCGACATGATGAGGCCCGCGCGGTATTGCGCCCGCGCCCGGTCGAGCTCTTCCTGCTGGATGCTTTCGCCGGCCTTCTGCAGTTCGTCGATGATCACCGGCACCAGCTTGGCGATATCGCTCTGCCCGGTCGCGGCATGCACGCCGAAAATGCCGGTGTCGGAAAAACCCCAGTGGAAGGCATAGACCGAGTAGCAGAGGCCACGCTTCTCGCGCACTTCCTGGAACAGCCTCGACGACATGCCGCCGCCCAGGATCATCGACAGCACCTGCGAGGCATAGAAATCGCGCACATGGTAGGCGCGGCCCTCGAAGCCGAGCACGATCTGCGCATCCATCAGGTCGCGGTCCTCGCGGAAATCGCCGCCGACATACTGCGCATATTGCGGGATGTTGCCCTCGGCCTTGGCGCGGAAGCCGCCGAGCCGGTTTTCCACCTCACGCACGAAAGCGTCGTGCTTGATGTCGCCGGCCGCCACGATCACCATCCGCTCGGCGGCATATTGCCGCTCGATGAAGTCGTGCAGCTGTTTGGAGGTGAAGGATTTGACCGTCTCGGGCGTGCCCAGGATCGAGCGGCCGATGGTCTGGTGGCGGAAGGCGGTTTCGGTGAAGCGGTCGAAGACGATGTCGTCGGGCGTGTCGTGCGCGGCGCCGATCTCCTGCAGGATCACATGCTGCTCGCGCTCCAGCTCCTCGGGATCGAATTCGGATTCCTGCAGGATGTCGGCCAGGATATCGACCGCCAGCGGCACGTCGCCGGAAAGCACCCTGGCGTAGTATGAGGTCGTCTCGACGCTGGTGGCGGCGTTGATCTCGCCGCCGACATTCTCGATTTCCGAGGCGATCTCGAAGGCGCTGCGGCGCTTGGTGCCCTTGAACGCCATGTGTTCGAGGAGATGGGCCATGCCATGCTCTTCGTCGCGCTCGTTGCGGGCGCCAGACTTCACCCAGGCACCAAGGGCAACCGATTCGATGCTTGGAAGGGTTTCGGTGGCGACTGTCAGGCCGTTCGACAGACGGCTTACCTCAACACCCATATGGCAAGTACTCCCTAACGCGCCGCCCGCGTGTGGCGGCTCACGTAATCTTCCACCATTTTCAAGTCGGATGGAAGTATCGTGTATTTTTCGTCGGCTGTCATCAAGCCGCCTAGCCATGCGGGCAGGGCAGGGGTGATGCCGCTCGCTGCCTCGACCGCTGCCGGGAATTTCGCCGGATGCGCGGTGCCGAGCACCACCAGGGGCACCGGACCGGAGGCGTGGGCGGCCGCGACATGAACGGCGGCGGCGGTGTGCGGATCGAGCAGGTAGTTGCTTTTCTCGAGCGTCGCGCGGATGGTGGCGGCGACCTCTTCGACGGTGGCGCGGCCGGCGTCGAACTCGGCGCGGATGCGCCTGATCTCGCCTGCCTCGATGGTGAAGGCGCCCGACTGCTTCAGCCCGTTCATGTAGCGCCTGACCGTCTCGGCGTCGCGGCCCGCGGCCTCGAACAGCAGCCGCTCGAAATTCGACGACACCTGGATGTCCATCGACGGCGAGGTCGTGGCGAACACACCCTTGGTGCGGTATTCACCGCTCGCAAGCGTGCGCGCCAGGATGTCGTTGTCGTTGGTGGCGATGATCAGCCGTTCGATCGGCAGGCCCATGCGCTTGGCGGCGTAGCCGGCGAAAATATCGCCGAAATTGCCGGTCGGCACGGTGAAGGAGACCGGCCGGTCCGGCGCGCCGAGCGACACGGCGGAAGAGAAATAGTAGACGATCTGGGCCATGATGCGGGCCCAGTTGATCGAATTGACGCCCGACAACGACACCCGGTCGCGGAAAGCGTGGTCGTTGAACATGTCCTTCACTAGGCCCTGGCAATCGTCGAAATTGCCCTCGACCGACAGCGCATGGACGTTGGCGGCGCTCGACGTCGTCATCTGGCGCTGCTGCACCGGCGAGACCTTGCCGTGCGGGAAGAAGATGAAGATGTCGGTGCGGTCGCGGCCGGCAAAGGCGTCGATCGCGGCGCCACCGGTGTCGCCCGACGTGGCGCCGACGATGGTGGCGCGCTTGCCGCGCTCGGCGAGCACATGGTCCATCAGCCGCGCCAGCAACTGCATCGCCACGTCCTTGAAGGCCAGTGTCGGGCCGTGGAACAGCTCGAGGATGAAGGTGTTTTTTCCGGTCTGCACCAGCGGGCAGACGGCTTCATGCCGGAAAGTCGCATAGGCCTCGCGCACCAGCCGCTCGAAGACGGGCGCCGCGATCTCGCCGCCGAGGAAGGGCGTGAGCACGCGGATGGCAAGGTCGGGATAGGCAAGCCCGCGCATGGCGCGGATATCGGCGGCCGAAAACTGCGGCCATTCGCGCGGCACGTAAAGCCCGCCGTCGCGCGCCAGGCCCGCCAGCACCGCGTCGGAAAATCCAAGCGCGGGGGCATCCCCGCGGGTACTCACATATTGCATCGTCAAAGGCCCATTGCTGCCGGTCGCGTCATCCACGGCATTTGGTTAATTTTCCGAGCCGGCTCAGTCGCATTTTTGCCGCGCGGTTGCTATACGTCACCGGCTTTGTGAGAGGGAAGTGCAGTTTCATGGCGTTTTATTCGGTCAACCGTCGTTTTGTCGCGGGTCTGGCGCTCACCGGCTTTATGCTTGCCGCCGCCGGCTGCCAATCGAGCGACAATGGCATCCTGGATCTCGGTTTCGGCAAGAAGAACGATCCGACCGCGCCGCCGCCGCCGCAGGATTCCAAGATACTCGCCAGCCAGTTGCGCGCCTATTGCCCGAAAGTGACGCTGCGCGACGGCACCGCCTATTTCAACACCTATGCCAAGGGCACAGCGGCAAAGCCGAAGAAAAAGAAGCTTGATCCCGCGGCGCAGGCCGAGGCCGAGGCAGCCGCCGCGGCCGCCCAGACCGGCCCCAACGGCCAGCCGATCGATCCCGCTCACGATCCGTCGAAGATCGTCTACCAGGCCTCGGTCACCGACGTGACGCGCGATTGCACCCACGCCAACGGCCAGATGTCGATGAAGATCGCCGTCGCCGGCAAGGTCGTGCCGGGGCCGATGTTCGCGCCCGGCACCGTGACCATGCCGATCCGCATCGCGGTCCAGCATGGCGACGAGGTGCTTTATTCGCAGTTGCATCAGTACCAGGTGCAGGTCACCGACCCGTCGGCCGCCACCCAGTTCGTCTTCGTGGACAGCAATGTCGTGGTGCCTGAGCCGACCGCGCGCGATTACCAGGCCTATGCCGGCTATGACGAAAACACGCCGGTCGCCTCGGCGGACAAGTCGAAAGGCAAGAGGAAGAAGCGCGCTCCGGCGACGAATTAATATCTGCGCTCATCGACGGCTGATCGTGGCCTGGCGGCCGGTTACTCCGGCAATCCGGCTGCCCGTAGCGCGCTGCCAAGGACCTCGGCGAGCGCGGGCGCGCAATTCACGCCTGCAAACTGGCGGCTGTAGCGAAAGGCAGGCTGGAGCTCGATCACGCGAGCGGCTGCCGCCTTCGCTTCGTCCAATCGGCCAAGCTTGGCCAGCGCCGCGGCCAATTGCACATAGGTGATGCTGTGCGCCGGATTGGCTTGGACGGACTTGTAGGCAGCACGGCAAGCCTCGTCGTAACGGCCGCGCAGCAAATGGCTCATCGCCTGCGCGTCAAATGCGGCCCAGGCCCACGAATCGAACGGGCTCAGCCGCATGCCATGCTCGCTCCACTCTATCGCGCGCTCCGCTTCGCCGTTCCATCCGAGAACGACGCTGCCAAGGATGTAGGTCAGAGCCGATGATGGGCTGATGGCGAGCGCTGCTTCCAATGCCGCGAATGCGGCGGCGCGATCATGCGCATCCATTCCGATGGAAAAGCCCGCCCATGTCAGGGCGAGCGCATCGTCTTGTCCATGGACGATGGCCGACCGCGCGTGGCGGATCGAAGACGCACGGTTGATCTCCTGCAGGCCGGCGCGAAGGAACAGGCAATGGTGGCACATCGCGGCGTTGCCATGCGCCAGCGCATAGGCTGGTTCGAGTGCGATCGCACGGTCGAGAAGCGCCAGCGCCCTGGTGACCTGTTCCGGCATGCCTGAATCGACATCAGGCTGGGCCTGCAGCACGAGATCGTAGGCATCGAGACTATCGGGGCGCTTGCGCCTGACACGTTCGATTTCGGCCTTCCGCACGCTTGGCGCAATCGCGCCCACTGCTGCCAGCGCGATCTCGTCCTGAATCGCGAAAATGTCGTCGGAGCTGCGATCGTAGCGCTCGGCCCAGACATGCGCGCCGGTCGAAGCGTCGATCATCTGCGCGGTGACCCGCACGCTTCCGCCGGCCTTGCGCACACTGCCTTCGAGCACATAGCGAACGCCAAGCTCGCGACCGACCTGCTTCACGTCGACGGCGCGACCCTTGTACGAGAAGGTCGAATTTCGCGCGATGACGAACAGCCATTTGATGCGCGCCAGACCTGTGATGATGTCGTCCACCATCCCATCGGCAAAATACTCCTGCTGTGGATCGCCGCTCAAATTCGAAAATGGCAGGACCGCGACGGAGGGCTTCTCAGGCAAGCTCGGCGCCGACGCAGCGCGGGTGGCGGCCGAGATATTGGGAGCATTGGCGGCGACGGCCGGTCCGACATAGCGATAGCCGCGGCGCGGCAATGTTTCGATCCAGTTCGCGGCATTCGCCGCATCGGCCAGTGTCCGGCGCAAGGCTGCGATCTGAACCGTCAGATTGTTATCGGCAACCGCCGATCCGCCCCAGCCGGCGTCGATCAGCGCGTCCTTGGACACGGGTTGGCCCCCGTTCTGGATCAGCAGACGCAGCAACGCGACGGCGCGCTGCCCGAGCATCGTCGGCTCGGCCTCGTAAAAGAGAATGCCCACCTCAGGATCGAGGCGGAACGGGCCGAACTGGTAGAGGTCGCCCCTGACGGTCATTGGAGTCTTTTAGCAAATTTTTGGCAACGGATTCACGACTTTCCGGCGTGAGCGGTCGATGTTGCGTGAATGCTTGCCAGATACAAGCGCCCTGTCAGAGGAGGATCATATGAGCGCCGATGCCGTCATCCGCATGCCCGACGAGAAGAAAGGCGTCATGCTGCGTGGCCACCCCATGGCTTTCCTCGTCACCGACGAAAATACCAGGCATACGAGCATGTTCGACTGGACGATCCCGCCAGAGTTCGCCACCGGGCGGCATGTTCACCGGGTGCAGGAGGAGACCTTCTATCTGCTCGAGGGCGAGTGTGAATGGCATGTCGGCGACCGGGCGATCCGGGCAACGCCGGGAACCTTCCTGTTCATCCCGCCGGGAGTGCCGCACAACATCACCAATGTCAGCAAGAAGCCGGCGCGCGTGCTGATGACCGTCTCTCCGCCCGGTCACGAGCATTATTTCGAAGAACTCGCCGAACTGGCGGCGCAGGGTGCGCCGGATTCGAAAGCGCTCGCCGATCTGCGAAATCGCTACGACACCGACCAACTGTCGACGCTGACGACCCGCGCGTAGGCGTCGTCCTCGACCTTCTGGTCTAAGCGTCTTCCGACCATTCCGACAGCGCGGCGATCGTGCTGTTGAGCTCCGCCCAGCGCCGGATGACCGTTTCGGCGCCGGCCTCGGTCAGCGCATCGGCATGGCCGGGATAGCTGTGCCCTGCGCCGGTGAAGCCGATGACGCGCATGCCGGCCGCCCTGGCGCCGGCAATGCCATGCACGGAATCCTCGATGACGAAGGTGTTCTTCGGGTTGGCGCCGAGCTTTTCGGTGGCGTAGAGGAACACGTCCGGCGCCGGTTTGGGCTTCTTGCTCGGGATATCCAGCCCCGAAAAGATGCGGCCGGCGAAGAACGGCAGCAGCCGCACCTTCTCCAGCATGAATTCGACCCGCTCCGTGCTGGAGTTCGAGCAGACGGCGCGTGGCGCGGAGACGGCGACGACCGCCTCGCGGGCACCGTCGATGATGCGCACGTCCGCGCGCAGCTTGCGGTCGACCAGTTCCTCGGCGCGGTCGATCAGCGAGGCCTGGAACGGGATCTGCGATTTCTCCTCGACCCGCAGCATGATGTCTTTGAAGGTCAGGCCGGCATAGGTTTCACTAAGCTCCTCAGCCGAAATCTCGAACCCAGCCGACGTCAAAAGCTCCGCCTCGATGCGGGCGGCGATGATTTCGGAATCGACGAGCACGCCGTCGCAATCGAAAATGACAAGGTCTGGCTGGGGCATGGCTATCCGAAAGCGTTTGGGGGAGGCCTGAATGGCTTAGAGCGTGATGCCGAAAAGTGTGGAGCGGTTTTCGGACGACATCATGCTCTACTTCTTTGATCTGGAGCTAAATTCAGATTTCAGGTCGACATGACCTCAAATCTGAATTTAGCTCTAGGCGGGCGCGGCATACACCAATGGGCCAGCCTTCGCAAACCGCCAAAGGTGATGCGGCGAGCCTTCACCGAATGTTTACGCTGATCGGTAACCATAACAGCCAGTAAACCGTAACGCGTTCCTTTGGGTGTTTTGATGTCTGCCGTGCGTCTTATCGACGAGCTTTCCCATGCTCCCCAGCAGTCCGAATGGCTGGACACGATCCTGAAGGGCGATTGCGTCGCCGCCCTCGACCGGCTGCCGGAAAAGTCGATCGACGTCATCTTCGCCGACCCGCCCTACAATCTGCAGCTCGACGGCGACCTGCACCGGCCGGACCAGTCCAAGGTCGACGCGGTCGACGACGACTGGGACCAGTTCGAGAGTTTCGAGGCCTATGACGCCTTCACCCGCGCCTGGCTGCTCGCGGCGCGCCGCGTGCTGAAGCCTAGCGGCACCATCTGGGTCATCGGCTCCTACCACAACATCTTCCGCGTCGGCGCCCGCATGCAGGATCTCGGCTTCTGGATCCTCAACGACATCGTCTGGCGCAAGACCAACCCGATGCCGAATTTCCGCGGCCGCCGCTTCCAGAACGCGCATGAGACGATGATCTGGGCCTCGCGCGACCAGAAGGCCAAGGGCTACACCTTCAACTACGAAGCGCTGAAGGCCTCGAACGACGATCTGCAGATGCGCTCCGACTGGCTGTTCCCGATCTGCACCGGCGGCGAGCGGCTGAAGGACGAGAACGGCAACAAGGTGCATCCGACGCAGAAGCCGGAAGCCTTGCTGGCCCGCATCATGATGGCCTCGACCAAGCCGGGCGATGTCGTGCTCGACCCCTTCTTCGGCTCCGGCACCACGGGTGCTGTCGCCAAGCGTCTCGGCCGCCATTTCGTCGGCATCGAGCGCGAGCAGGCCTACATCGATGCCGCCAACGAGCGTATCGCCGCGGTTCGTCCGCTGGAAAATGCCGATCTGACCGTGCTTTCCGGCAAGCGCGCCGAACCGCGCGTCGCCTTCATCAGCCTGATCGACAACGGTCTGGTGACGCCCGGCGCCACGCTCTATGACGCCAAGAAGCGTTGGGCTGCCAAGGTGCGCGCCGACGGCACGCTGGCGATCGGCGACAGCGCCGGCTCGATCCACAAGATCGGCGCCGAGGTGCAGGGTCTGGATGCCTGCAACGGCTGGACCTTCTGGCACTATGAACGCAGCGGCGGGTTGACCCCGATCGACGAATTGCGCCGCATCGCCCGGCTCGGCATGGAGCGGGCAGGGGCCTGAGCAGCCACCCGCTCTTGAATCAAGACTTCAACGGATCGCCGCAAGCGATTCAGTTCAAGCCGCAATCCCGAGCCGTTCAAGGTCCGCTTTAAGCGTCCTGGCGTCGGTGAACAGCACCGCCTGCCAGCCGGCGGCCTTGGCGCCGTCGACATTCTTCTGGCTGTCGTCGATGAACAGCGTAGCGGCGGGTTCCAGGCCGAAAGACGCGACGTGATGGTCGTAGATGGCCCGATCCGGCTTGATCTGGCGGATGTCGCCCGAAACGGTCACGCCGCGTGGGCTGTTCAGGAAGTCGAAGCGCTCGCGCGCCTCGGCAAACGTGTCGGAGGCGAAGTTGGTCAGCATGGTCACGTCATAGCCGTTGGCTATGAGGTTCTTCATGATGACGACACTGTCGTCATAGGCATGCGGCACCATCTCGTGCCAATGGCGGCGGAAATTGCGGATGTTTTCCGCGTGGCCGGGATGCTCGGCGATCAGCTCAGCTTCCGCTTCTTCCCAGGTCCGGCCGCGGTCCTGCTCGATGTTCCAGGCGCTGGTGCAGACATTGTCGAAGAACCATTTGCGCTCTTCGGCGTCGGGGATCAGGCGGCTGAATGCGAGGTCCGGGTCGTAATGGATCAGCACCCTGCCGATGTCGAACACGATATGGCGGATTTCGGTCATGCAGGCCTTCTTTGCACTGTGCGGCGACGGCTTTTTCGTCGCGCCCGGTATCGCCCCTTCGATCGCCTTTTTCATGACAGTGGGCAGCGCTTCCCCGGAAATCTCGTGGGCCAGCGACCAGAAATGCCCGTCCGGCGCATCGCCCTTGATTTGGGCATGGAAGACTTCGAGTTCGAGCGCGAAATGGGTGAAGACATGGCCGATCTGCCCGGCACGCCGCCAGTTGGCCGGGAATGGCGCGGCGTCGGCCGTCGTGGCGCCGTCGACCCGTGCCGTCCAGCCCGTGGTCGGCACTTCGGTCATGCCGCCGAGCAAGCCCTTTTCGGGTCGCTTGCGCAGCAGGATGGCGCCGTCATCGCGCTCGGCGACGAAGGCGGCGCCCTTGCGCAGCGGCTTGTCGTCCTTCGGCAGGCGGACCGGGAAACGTTCCGGATCGCCGGTGAGGATGGCGCTGCAATCCGCGCGCAGGGGGCAAAGCATGCAGCGCGGCCGCTTCGGCGTGCAGATCGTCGCGCCGAGATCCATCATCGCCTGGGCGAAATCGCCGGGCCGCGCCCGCGGCACCAGTTTCTCGACCAGCGCGCGAATTTGCGGCTTGGCTTCGCTGAGCGGCGTTTCGATCGAATGAAGCCGGGTCACGACCCGCTCGACATTGCCGTCGACCACCGCCGCCGGCCGGTCGAAGGCGATCGCCGCGATCGCGGCCGCCGTGTAGGCGCCGATTCCCGGCAGTTCGCGCAGGCCCGCCTCGGTATCGGGAAAGCGGCCACCGCTCAGCGCCACGAGGTCGGCGCAGGCCTTCAGGTTGCGCGCCCGGGAATAATAGCCGAGCCCGGCCCAGGCCTTCATCACGTCCTCGGTCGGTGCCGCCGCCAGCGCCTCGATCGTCGGCCATTTCTCGACGAAATTGCGGAAATAGGCTTTCACCGCCTCGACCGTGGTCTGCTGCAGCATCACCTCGGACATCCAGACGCGATAGGGATCGGCCCTCACGCCGCGCGCGAACGCGACGGGTGTCACGCGCCAGGGCAGGTCGCGGTGATGCGCGTCGTACCAGGCGAGCAGCCGGGATGCGATGTCCGTATCGTCGGCTGCGGCCTTCTGTGATGCCTTGCGGGTCTGATCGAGCGGTGCCATTGATCGGAAGAGTTGGGGGATCGGATGAGCTGGGAGACTGGAGAACGCACATGGCAGGGAAAAGGGCCTTCGGCAATCCCGTTCCGGTGAGCGATCTCGCGACCGCGATCCTCGATCCGGTGCTGAAGAAGCGCGCCGGCATCTCGATCGGGCTGGTGCAGTCCTGGGAGGAAATCGCCGGACCGCGCCTCGCCAGCCATTCACGGCCGGAGAAGATCCAGTGGCCGCGCCGCCTGCACGAGGACGACCCGTTCGAGCCGGCGACACTGATCATCGCCTGCGAAGGCATGGCGGCGCTGCATCTGCAGCACGAGGCCGGCGAGGTCATCAACCGCGTCAACGCCTTCCTGGGCTTCAACGCGGTCGGCCGCATCAAGATCCTGCAAAAGCCGGTACTTTCGCAAAAGGCGCGACCGAAGCCGGCGCCGCTGCCTTTGAACGAGGTCGAGAAATCGAAGCTCTCGCATCTGGTCGGCAAGATCGAGGACGACGGATTGCGCGCTTCGCTGGAGCGGCTTGGCGCCACAATTATGGGTGAAAGGAAGCGCAAAGGGTCGTAAGAAGCGTCATGAGTGCGTCACCAATCTCGCGCATTCGTGATGCTCATGATCAAGTTTCGCGATTGGATTGGGGATCGCGATGCCTTAATTCGCGCCAACTCTCGCCTTTTCTAGCCTCTGCATTGCAAAATCCAACCGATATCAGGTGATTCGCATGAACCGTGCCCCGTTTGGCAATAGCTTGTCCCGCAGAAACCTTCTGACCACGCTGGCCGCTGTTCCTGCGGTGGCGCTGCTTGCCGCATGCAGCGACTCCGGCGAGGAGGCGAAGGCCGCCGACGTGAAGCCCGCCGATCCGTCGACGCCTGCCAAGCCAGCCGCGACGCCGGCGGCGGTCCAGGTCCCGGAGTCGAGCGGTCCGGTCGACATGGCGGAATTGCTCAAGCCCGGCGCACTGCCGGAGAAGCAACTCGGCAAGGATGATGCCAAGGTCACGATCGTAGAATATGCGTCGATGACCTGCCCGCATTGCGCGCATTTCGCCATGACCACCTTCCCTGAGTTGAAGACCAAATATATCGACACCGGCAAGGCGCGCTACATCCTGCGCGAATTCCCCTTCGACCCGAGCGCCGAGGCCGGCTTCATGCTGGCGCGCTGCTCCAAGGACAACTACTTCGCCATGGTCGACGTGCTGTTCAAGCAGCAGCCGAGCTGGGTTGGCGTCAACAACACCAAGGAAGCGCTGCTGCAGATATCCAAGCTCGCCGGTTTTACACAGGAGTCCTTTGAGTCCTGCTTGACGGACCAGAAGCTTCTGGACGATGTGAGAGCAGTCCAGAAACGCGGAGCGGACGAGTTCAAGGTCGACTCGACGCCGACCTTCTTCATCAACGGAAAGACCTACAAAGGGGCGATGTCGATTGAGGAAATGTCGGCCATCATCGACCCTCTGCTCTGACATCCAGGCCGCGCCGAAGCGGCTGGGCTTCGGCGCGCTTGCCTGTAGTGTTGGGCGGCGCGAATGAAATTTTCGCGCCTTCGCCTCCTCGGTTTCAAATCCTTCGTCGAGCCCGGCGAGTTCGTCATCGAACGCGGGCTGACCGGCATTGTCGGGCCGAACGGCTGTGGCAAGTCGAACCTCGTCGAAGCTTTGCGCTGGGTGATGGGCGAAAGCTCCTACAAGAACATGCGCGCGTCCGGGATGGACGACGTGATCTTCTCGGGTTCCGGCGCGCGTCCGGCGCGCAACACCGCCGAAGTCACGCTTTTCCTCGACAACACCGACCGCACCGCGCCCGCCGCCTTCAACGACGCCGATGAATTGCAGGTGTCGCGCCGCATCGAGCGCGAAGCCGGCTCGCTCTACCGTATCAACGGCAAGGAAGCCCGCGCCAAGGACGTGCAGTTGCTGTTCGCCGACCAGTCGACCGGCGCTCGTTCGCCCTCCATGGTGGGCCAGGGCCGCATCGGCGAGCTGATCCAGGCGAAACCCCAGGCGCGCCGCGCGCTGCTGGAAGAAGCCGCCGGCATTTCCGGCCTGCACACGCGCCGCCATGAGGCGGAGCTTCGGCTGAAGGCGGCCGAACAGAACCTCGAGCGGCTGGACGATGTCGTCGGCGAGCTGGAAGGCCAGATCGAAAGCCTGAAGCGCCAGGCGCGCCAGGCTTCGCGCTTCAAGAACCTCTCGGCCGATATCCGCAAGGCCGAGGCGACGCTGCTGCATTTGCGCTGGACGCTGGCAAAAACCCAGGAAGGCGAGGCGCGTTCAGCACTTGCCGTCGCCACCACGCTGGTCGGCGACCGCGCCGCCGCCCAGATGGCCGCCGCCAGGGAGCAGGGCATCGCCGCGCACCGGCTGCCGGACCTGCGCGACGCGGAAGCCGCCGCTGCCGCCGCCTTCCAGCGTCTGTCGATCGCCAAGACGCAGATCGAGGAAGAGGCCGGGCGCATCCGCGCCCGCCAGACCGAGCTCGAACGCCGCCTGCAGCAGCTCGACGCCGACATCGCCCGCGAGGAGCGGATGGTGCGC
Source organism: Mesorhizobium sp. BH1-1-5 (assembly GCF_020165615.1). Taxonomy (NCBI): domain Bacteria; kingdom Pseudomonadati; phylum Pseudomonadota; class Alphaproteobacteria; order Hyphomicrobiales; family Phyllobacteriaceae; genus Mesorhizobium; species Mesorhizobium sp. BH1-1-5. The sequence goes on along the minus strand of NZ_JAIUIM010000023.1, from coordinate 23,992 downwards.
GACAATGCCGACATCCTGGAGCGCCTGCGCACCGAGGAGGCCGAGCTCAATTCGGAAAATGCCGGCGCCGCCGAGCGCGAGGCGACCACGCGCGCCGCTTTCGAGCAGGCGGGCGCGACGCTGTCGCAGAGCGAGGCAAAACTTGCCGCGCTGACCGCCGAGCGCGCCGAGGCGGCTGCCTCGCGCCACCAGATCGAGCGCAGCTTGCGCGAGACCGCCGAGCGCCGCGACCGCTTTGCCCGTCAGCTCGCCGAAGTCGACCGCGAGCTTTCCGACATCGTCGCGCGCATTTCCGGCCTGCCGGATCCGGCTGAGAAGCGGCTTCTGGTCGAGGATGCGCTTGCCCGGCTGGAAGAGAGCGAGGCCGGCACTGTGACCGCCGAGCAGGCCGTCGCCGAGGCCCGCGCCGCCGAAAGCGCCGCAAGGCCTCCGCTGCAGGACGCAAGGGCGGAACTGGCGCGCATCGAGACCGAAGCGCGCACGCTGGCGAAGATCCTCAACGCCACCAGCGGCGGCGATCTTTTCCCGTCCGTGCTTGAGCAGATCAGCGTCGAGCGCGGCTACGAAACCGCGCTCGGCGCGGCTCTTGGCGAAGACCTCGACGTTCCGCTCGACCGCAGCGCGCCGGTACATTGGGGCGAGAGCGCGGTACAACCGGGCGACGCGGCGCTGCCTGAAGGCGTGAAGAGCCTGGCCAGCGTCGTGCGCGCGCCGGCGCAGCTTGCGCGCCGCCTGGCGCAGATCGGCATCGTCGACGCTGCCGACGGCCGCGGCCTCCAGGCTATGTTGGCGCCCGGCCAGCGGTTGGTCAGCCGCGATGGCGCGCTCTGGCGCTGGGACGGCCTGAGCGCGAGCGCCGACGCCCCGACCGCCGCCGCGCTGCGGCTGGCGCAGAAGAACCGCCTTGCCGAGCTCGATGCCGAGGCTGTGCAGGCGACGCGCGTCGTGCGCGAGGCCGAGGAAGCGCTGGCGCATGCCGAGCAGGCGATGCGCCAGGCAAGCGAGGCCGAGCGCAATGCGCGCCAGGCCGGCCGCGACGCCCAACATGCTCTGGATGCCGCCCGCAACGCGCTGGCCGAAGCCGAGAAGGCCGGCGGCGAGCTGGTCAGCCGCCGCGCTGCCCTGGACGACGCCCGCGCGCGCATCGTTGAAAGCCATGAGGAGACGCAGGCCGCCTTCCTCGAAGCCGAGGAGATGCTGAAGGACGCGCCCGATCTCGGCGACCTGCAGCTGCAACTCGAACAGGCCTCCGCCAACGTCTCGCGCGACCGCGCCACGCTTGCCGATGCGCGCGCCGTGCATGAAGGGCTGCGGCGCGAGGCCGAGGCGCGCGTGCGCCGGCTCGACGCCATCGGCGCCGAGCGCAAGAACTGGCTGGAGCGCGCCGAGAACGCCTCGACGCAGATCGCCTCACTCGGCGAGCGCAAGGCCGAGGCTGAAGCCGAGCGCGAGCGGCTGGCCGATGCGCCGGACGAGATCGACGCCAAGCGCCGCGCGCTCTTGACCCAGCTTTCCGAGGCCGAGGCGCTGCGTCAGGCGGCGAGCGACCGCCTGCAGGAGGCGGAAAACAAACAGGCCGAGCTCGACAAGGCGGCGACCGCCGCCATCCAGTCGCTCGCCGAATCGCGCGAAACCCGCGTCCGCGCCGAGGAACGGCTGACCGCGGCCGACGAGCGGCGCGCCGAGGTCGAGGCGCGCATCCAGGAAGCGCTGAACACGCCGCCGCATCTGGTTATCAAGCATACCGGCCTGGAACCCGACGATCCGATGCCCGACATGGTCGAGATCGAGCGCCAGCTCGACCGGCTGAAGATCGAGCGCGAGCGGCTCGGCGCCGTCAATTTGCGCGCCGAGGAAGAGCAGAAGGAATTGTCCGACCGACTGGAAACCATCGTTTCCGAGCGCGAGGACATCATCGAGGCGATCAGAAAACTCCGTCAGGCGATCCAGAGCCTCAACCGCGAGGGCCGCGAGCGGCTGCTGTCGGCCTTCGAGGTGGTCAACGGCCATTTCCAGCGGCTGTTCTCGCATCTGTTCGGCGGCGGCACGGCCGAACTGCAACTGATCGAGTCGGAAGACCCGCTGGAGGCGGGGCTTGAAATCCTCGCACGCCCGCCGGGCAAGAAGCCGCAGACCATGACGCTGCTTTCCGGTGGCGAGCAGGCGCTGACGGCGATGTCGCTGATCTTTGCCGTCTTCCTCACCAACCCGGCGCCGATCTGCGTGCTCGACGAGGTCGACGCCCCGCTCGACGACCACAATGTCGAGCGCTTCTGCAATTTGATGGACGAGATGTCGAAGACCACCGAGACCCGCTTCGTCATCATCACCCACAACCCGATCACCATGGCGCGCATGGACCGCCTGTTCGGCGTCACCATGGCCGAACAGGGCGTCAGCCAATTGGTTTCGGTCGACCTGCAGGCGGCCGAGGCGATGCGCGAGGCGAGCTGAGGCGGGCCTTGCTTTCCCGATTTTAGGGAAAGTAATTGCCGGTTTAAACGAGTTCCGTTTGATTTTCGCAAAAGTAAGCTGCCGGCTATGAAACTGGAGCTTGCGACATGGCTGACACCGAACCCCGGACGTCTACGCACCAAGCCGTGCACGCGTCCGCCGCAATCCCCGAGTTCGATGTTGGGGACCAGGCAAAACGTGGGAGCTGCGGGCGTGTCTGCTCGACATGTCCTTTACGCAGCCCGGGCTGCGCGAACGCGCAGGTGGCCGTCACAAACCTGAACGGACCATCCCGATGAGCCGATGCGGACGGGGCGGCGCGCAGCCGGGCGCCGCCCCGATTTCCGTCGGGTTTCCGAGATCAGGCCGTCAGCCAGGCCTGGGTGAAATCCTGCTCGTAGGCCTGATGCATCTGATAGCCCATCAAAGCCGGCTTCATGTGGCAGAACAGCTTTCGCCAGTAGGGCTGAACGATGATGCCGGAGTCCCTCAGGATGGTCTGCAGCTCCTCCATCACCACGCGGCGCTGGTCCGCGTCGGCAATGGCGTTGGCCTTCTGCAGCCTGGCGTCGAAGTCCGGATCGGCGAAGCCGGTTTCGTTCCAGGCCGAGCCGCTCCGATAGGCAAGCGCATAGGTCTGGATGCCAAGCGGCCGCGCGTTCCAGTTGGTGGTTGCGAACGGGTATTTCGTCCAGTCGTTCCAGAATGCCGCCTCCGGGATGACGGTGCGCTTCACCTTGAATCCGGCATCGCGCATCTGCTGGGCGATGACATCGGCGCTTTCCTTGCGGTAGTCGGCTTCCACCGAGATCAGGTCGAATTCGAAGTCGAGCTGGCCGGCTTCGGCAAGCAGGGCCTTGGCCTTGGCGGCGTCGCGCTTGATCGGCGCCAGTTCGGCATGTTCGGGGTGCATGGGCCCGACATGATCGTTCTGGGCAACGATGCCCATGCCGTCCGCGCCGAGCTTCAGCACCGTCTCGTTGTCCACGGCCAGCTGAATGGCATTGCGCACCCGCTTGTCGTCATAGGGCTTCGCACCGACATTGCAGCGCGCAACCACGGTCGCCGCGGTGACGATCTCGGATTTCTTCAACCCGAGCTTGTCGAGCAGATCGACATCATAGGATTGCGTCTGCCCGTTGAGGTCGATCTCTCCGGCTTCGAAGGCAGAGACCGTGGCGGCCGAATCCGTGCCGAAGTCGATCCAGTCGATGCCGTCGAGGAAGACGTCTCCGCCCCACCACGATCCTTCAGGGCGCTTGCGCACCGACGCGGCGACGCCGACATCGAGCTTGGTGAGTTCGAACGGGCCGGTGAAGATGGGATTGGCCGACAGGGGCGCCTTCTTCACATCGAAGCTGTGATGAACGATGAGCGCCGGATAGTCGGTCATCGCAGGGATGATGGTGATGTCGGGCTGCAACAGCTTCAACACAACGGTTCGATCGTCGCGGATCTCGATGGCGCCGTCGCGCGCCACCTTGGTCTGCGGATCTATCAGGGCGGTCATGCGTCCGGCCATCGAATTGCCCGGAGCGTCCTTTTCGCACCAGCGCGCTATGTTGAAGGCCACGTCGGTGGCCGTGAAGGCGTCGCCGTTCGACCATTTCACGCCTTGGCGCGCCTTCAAGACATATTCCGTGGCGTCGGCATTGATCTCCCAGCTATCGAGCAGCATCGGCTGGAAGGTGAAGTCGGGCTTCCAGCGCACCAGCGGCTCGAGAAACTGCCGTGCGATATTGCCCATTTGCGAGACCTTGAAGCTGCGCGGGTCCTCAAGCTCCATCACCTGCATGGCGACGCGCAGCGTGCCGCCCTTTCTTGGCGGCTGCGCATCTTCGGCGCGGGCCGGAACAGGCTGGCCGAGAAGCCCGTAAGCGGTCGCCGCGCTCGCGCCGAAGGCGCTGGCAAGCGCCAGGAATTCGCGGCGTTCGAGCTTGCCGTTCCTGGCGTCGCGCGCGAGAGCGCCGATCGCAGGATGAAGAGGCTTGGATGTCATGTCGTTTCTCCCATTGTTGATTTTGCGTCCAAAGTCGTTGGAATGCTCTTGTCACCCGCTCGCCCGCCGCTGTTTTCTCGGCGGGCCGGCATTTGGCGCGCCGGCTGAAAGGAAGCGGAATGAATCTTCTGACGGCGATGCGGGTTTTCGATCGTGTCTGCCTGCTTGGAAGCCTGTCGTCGGCGGCGCGCGACCTGAACATGTCGACGACCGCCGTCAGCCGCACGATCAAGGAACTGGAGGACGATCTCGGCGTTCGGCTGATCAACCGCACGACCCGGCGCCTCAGCCTGACCGAGGCGGGCCGCGATTATGCTCCGCGCGCTCGCGCGCTGCTGGATGACGTCACCGAATTGCAGGATTCCACGCGCGGCCTGCACAAGGAGACGCGCGGCCTGATCCGGGTGTCGTGCTCGAATGTCCTTGGCCACGCCCGCATCACCAAGCTCGTGCCGAAATTCCTCGAAGAGAACCCGCTCACCACGATCGAGTTCGATCTCACGGCCCGCTACGTCATTGGCATCGTGGAGGAAGGCTATGACGTCGCCATCCGCTTCGGCGAACAGGCCGACTCCGCGCTCATCGCGCGAAGGCTGGGCGAAGTGCGCAACTATGTCTGCGCCACGCCCGGATATTGGGACAGGCACGGCCGCCCGGCCCATCCGGGTGAGCTGGCGAAACACTCCTGTGTGCTCAGCAATTTTGCAAAGCGTCTCGGCACATGGCCCTTCGTCGGGCCGGATGGCCCGTTCGACGCGGTCGTCGGCGGCCGTGTCTCGACCAACAGCGTCGAGGCCGCATACCAAATGACCATCGCCGGCTTCGGCATCGGTAACCTGCCCAGCCTCCTGGTCGACGCCGCGATCGACGACGGCAGGCTTGAGGTTCAGCTCGACAGCTTCCGGCCAGACTCCAGCCCGATCTACGCGCTTTATCCACATCGCACCTATATCGCCGCGAAGGTGCGTGCCTTCGTCGATTTCCTGATCCGAGAGCTGGCGGACGACTTCGTGGCCTGAAGCAATTCCAGGAAAAGTGTGACGCGGTTCTCCGCCCGGAATTGCGTAAAAACAAGGAGATAGCGCGCCTCGCCGCTTTCGTAAAATGGTGAAACGCTCTGGGTCCGTCCGGACGCCGAGAAGGGTCCGGCGCGAACGCCGGACCCCGTTTGCCCCCTTCGCCCGAAGCGGCAAGATCATTTCCACCAAGCGGTGGTGTCGTATATCGGCCCCGGCTCCTCGAAGAGCTTTTCGTATTTGCACAGGGTGGGCGTCTCGCCGAGCGGAACGGAAGCGCCATCCCTGAACGCCCATTCGCCGCGCTGCGTCGAATCGGCCCGCACGTAGCTGGACAGGGCGAAGGCGCGATCATGCTGCGACTTGTTGGGCGAGGAGCCGTGCACGGTGAGCAATCCCCACATCGCCAGGTCGCCGGGTTCAAGTTCGAGCGGAATGATGGTCGCCGGGTCGATGCCCACCTTGCGCAATTCCTCCTCGGCCGTCAGACCTTTCATCAGTTCGCCCGTCCCTTCGTCGGAAAGCCCGAGATAGCCCAGCTTATGGCTGCCCGGCACGACCTGAAGGCAGCCATTCTCGAGCGTTGCCCGATCGACCGCCAGGCCCGTGGTCACCGTCGCGTCGGCGACGTTGTCGAAGGCCGCCTGATTGCGGAAACGCAGGTCCTGGTGGAAACGATAGCCGGTTACGTTGGCGCCCGGCGGCTTCCAGTGCAATTGTTGGGCGATCTGCCGGATGTCGCGGCCGATCAGACCCTCCAGCAGCTGCAGGTAGCGCGAGTTGCGCCGGAATTCCTCGAAATAGCTGTTGATCCAGGAGAACCAGTAGGCTTGCAACACGTAGCGCTTGCCGAAATCCGATTCAGGCAGGATCTGAAAACTGAGATTGCCATGCCGGAACGTGGCGTGATGCTTCAGCCCCTCGGCATAGACGGCATCTGTTTCCTCCCTCAGCCGAACCATCTCGTCGCCGTCGACGAACTGTCGGACGATGGCGTAACCTTCCTCGCGATATTGTTCCACGGCATCGCGCACCGTCTTCTCGTTCAGCATCCCGGCTATCCCCAATGGGTTGATCCGGGTTGATCGTAGCGGGAATACTTCAGACGATAAGTCGTGGATTCGGGCATCGACTTTCCCGATTTTCGGAAAAATGTCGGGCCGCTTTGAGCCGCTGAACAAGGTTTTTCGACAAGATGAGCCTAAGGCATGGCTGCGGCGCGCTGCCCTATGGGACGAGGCGGAGCAAAGCCGATCGGCCGCCGGAGAGCCTAATCCACACTTGCCGCGGGGCAATGCCTTCGCTACTTCCAACTCATGGCAACGCACAAGCTCGTCAACACCACCTGGCACAACGTCCTCGGCACGGTCCCGCCGGCGCTCACAATCGCGTCCGGCGATGTCGTGATCACAGAGACGCTCGACGCCCGGGGCTTCGACAAGAATGGTGCGCGACCGGCTCATGGTCCAAACCCTATGAACGGCCCGGTCTTCGTGACGGGAGCCGAACCTGGTGATGCGCTGCGCGTGGACATCCTGCGCATGGACCCGATCCGCTCTTCCGGCTGGACGATCTCGTCACTGGCCGCAAACGTCGTCGATCCGGAGGCTGCTCGTGGGCTTCCGGCACGGGATACAGTCACCTGGCGGATCGATCTGGAATCGCGAAGCGTGATGTTGCAGGAGCCGCCGTCAGGGCTTGAGAATTTCGTGTTGCCGGTCGAGCCGATGATTGGCTGCTTCGGCGTGGCGCCCTCGATGGGCCAGGCTTTCTCCACCGCAACCAGTGCGGAAAATGGCGGCAACATGGATTACCGCGGGTTTCGGCCCGGTGCGACCGTTTGGTTTCCCGTTGCTGTGGAAGGTGCGCTCTTCTTCGCAGGCGATTGTCATGCGGCGCAGGGCGATGGGGAGATCGTCGGGACCGGTATCGAAACCTGCTTTGAGGTTGAGCTTCGCTTGACGGTGGAGAAGAACAGGCAGCTGGTATGGCCTCGCGGCGAGAACGACACCCACATTTTCTCTGTCGGCAACGCACGCCCGCTTGATCAGGCCCTGCAGCACGCGACCACGGATATGCTCAACTGGCTGACCAGCGACTATGGATTGTCCGCCACTGCTGCGTCGCATCTGTTGGGACAGGTCGTCCGGTATCACGTCGGAAACGTTTTTGACCCTGCCTATACAATGGTCTGCCTCGTCGAAAAGCGATGGCTTCCAAAACCGGCCTCCGTCGGCTGACAGAGCCTCGCCACGATCGCTTGCTTGCCCTTGCCAAGAGATGGGTAACCCACGCGTCCGGGACGACCCGCGATGTATGGCTGGGGCGCCAGGATTCGAACCTGGGAATGTCGGTACCAAAAACCGATGCCTTACCACTTGGCGACGCCCCAGCAGGCGGGCCATGCCCGCTGCGCGCGGCCTTATAGGACGTGGCGGGGCAAAGCTCAATGCCGGGAGATCAACTAAAAGCGACAGCGACGCGGGCCGCCATTCCTGGCCGTTTCGTTTCGCGATCGCCGGCGGTGGAGCGCAAGCACCGCACGCCGCGCGTCAGCTTCGCGCTTGTGCGGTTCAGCCCAGGCTTTCGGGAATCAGGCGATGCATCCTCGCCTACGCCTGGGCCACGCGCGCGCGGCAATCCTCCAGGACCGCGGCGAGCGTATCTTCGAAGGGGTGCTCGGGCGCCCAGCCAAGCAGGGTCCGGGCGCGGGTCGCATCGCCGACGATGCGTGGCAGGTCGCTCGGTCGCAGCCGCAAGGGATCCTGCTCCGTGACGATCCTGGCGCTGCTTTGCGCCAGCAGCAGATCGAGAATGTCTCCCATCCGCCAGGACACGCCGGATGCAACGTTGAAAATGGTGTTTGGCGCAAGATCGCGGCTCCTCAGAACCGCGCGGGCATAAGCGTTGGCGATGTCGCGGGCATCCAGGAAATCGCGTCTCGCATCGAGATTGCCGACGCGGATCACCGGCGGAGCCAGGCCTGCTTCGATCCGCGCAATCTGCATGGCGAAGGCCGGCACGGCAAATGCCTCTGTCTGGCCCGGGCCCGTATGGTTGAAGGGACGCATCCGGATGCACTTCAACCCCTGGCGAGAAAGCGCGCCGAGCGCGAGGTCGGCCGCGGCCTTGGTCACGGCGTAGTCGTCGATCGGAGCAAGCAGTGTGCCTTCGTCGAGCGGCCGTCCGGTTTTCGCGCTTTCGCCATAGACCAGGCCCGACCCGACATGAATCAGCCAGCAGTCCGGAGCCTTGTCGAGGATGGCATTGGCAACGTTGAGCGCACCGCCCACGTGAATGCGCCACGTGTTCCGGGGATCGGCCTGGGCGGCGCCCAGGGCCGCGACCGCCGCCAGGTGAATGACATGGCTGGGCCGGTGACGGGCAACGGCGTCATGGACGGCGGCCGCGTCTGTCACGTCCAACGCTTCGACCTGGCCGAAAGCGGCATGCGGACCGCCATCTTTGGAGGTTGCGACAATGGTAACGTCATCGCCGCAAATCCCGCGCAGCGCGTCGCGCACATAGGGGCCGACGAAACCGTTGGCGCCGGTTAGCAAAATCCGCATGCCGGCCTCACGAACCATGACGCGCCGTCCACACGCGTAAGCGCGGCGGATCACGTTGCGTCAAGTCATTGGCTTGTAGAACCAAGGGTTTCCTTTCAACGCCTGGCGGCCGAGTGGCGCGCCAGATCGGCGTCCACCATTTCGCGGATCATCTCTTCCAGCGAAATCGTCGCTTCCCATCCGAGCTTCGCCTTTGCCTTGGCCGGATTGCCGCGCAGGATTTCGACTTCCGCCGGCCTGAACAGGTCAGGATCGATGACGAGATGGTCGTCCATCTTCAGCCCGACATGCTCGAAGGCGATCCTGCACATGTCGCGCACCGTCGTCGTCCTGCCGGTGGCGACCACATAGTCGTCGGGCTGATCCTGCTGCAGCATCAGCCACATCGCGCGCACATAGTCCCTGGAGTGGCCCCAGTCGCGCTTGGCGTCGATATTGCCCAGCCGCAACTCCCTTGCCAGGCCGTTCTTGATGCGCGCGACGGTGTCCGCGACCTTGCGTGTCACGAATTCGATGCCGCGAAGCGGCGATTCGTGATTGAACAGGATGCCGCTCGAAGCGTGCAGGCCGAAGCTCTCGCGGTAGTTGACGGTGATCCAGTGACCGTAGACCTTCGCCACCGCATAGGGAGAGCGGGGATGGAAAGGCGTGGTCTCCGACTGCACCGGCTCCTGGATAAGGCCGTACATCTCCGACGACGAAGCCTGGTAGAAACGCGCTGCGGGGATTTCGAGACGCAGCGCCTCAAGCACATTCGTGACGCCGATACCGGTGACGTTGCCGGTCAGGATCGGCTGCTGCCACGAGGATCTGACGAAAGACTGTGCGGCAAGGTTGTAGACCTCGTCCGGCCTTACGTCGCGCATGGTTCGGGCCAGGCCCGACAGGTCCGTCAGGTCGCCATCCACGATCCGCACGTCGCTCTCGATCCCAAGCCATTTCAGGCGCGTGGTGTTGACCTCGGCTGTGCTCGACCGTCGCGCCAGTCCGTGCACGCTATAACCCTTGGAAAGCAGGAACTGCGCCAGATAGGCGCCATCCTGCCCCGTAATGCCGGTTATCAATGCTGTCCTTGTCATCGGTGCTTTCTGGAATAGAGCGAGATGCGGGGCGTGCGCCCCCGTTGCTGTCGAACCGACCGCGCTCCAGGCCTGCGGCGCCCGCCTGCGCCACTTTCGTTACACGGCCTCTCACTCATCTGCCAGTGTGGTGTCCCGCGCCCGTTCCAGCGCCATTGCGACAATTTCGCTCGCCCTGTCGTGGCTGGCGGCCTCGGCATAGCAACGAAATTCGGGAGCATTGCCGGAAGGCCGCAGATGGATGATCTCGCCGCTGGTCATCCGTGCTCTCAGGCCGTCGGTCTCGTCGACATCAGCGACGGCGCCGAAGGGGGCGAGGAATTGCCGCAACGCATCGCGGTCGGCGAGCCTGTGCATCAAGCCGCGCGATGCCTCTACGGGGAAATTCTCGAGCCGCTCGCTGGCGCAGACCGGAAGGTTCCAGCTTTCGCGCAGGCCCGACAGCGATTTGCCCGTCGATGCCGCCGTGCCCAGCACGGCCAGGATAGGCAAAAATGAATCCCGCGTCGGCAGCGCGGACAAAACCTTGCCGTTTACCAGGCAGTCCGAGCCCAGAAGAACCCCGCCATTGGCCTCGAACCCGACGACGATGCCGCCTGCCTGCCGCGCGGCGTCCATTCCCTCTATGACGAAGGGGGATCCCACCTTCGTTCTCACCACCTTGAAGCCGAAAGCGTCTGAAATGCCCGAATTGGACGTTACGGGCGTCACCACGATGTCGGCCTTGAGGAAAAGCGCGGTGGCCAGTCCAATCAGGTCGCCGCGAAACAATTCGCCCTTGCCGTCGACCACGAGAGGACGATCGGCATCGGCGTCGGCGGAGAGCATGGCGTCGAATTTGAATTCGCGCACCCAGTCCTCCACCTTCGCCATCGTTTCCCTGCCGACGGCCTCCGTGTCGACGGGCACGAAAACCTCCGTTTTGCCGACGGGGACCACATCCGCGCCAAAGGATCGCAGGACCTCGACCAGCAATTCGCCCGCGACGGTGCTGTGCTGGTAGACGCCGAGCTTCATTCCGGAAAGGGTGCCCGAGGGCAGGATGCCGTCGACACGATCCCGAAAGGCCGCGAGCGCCTGTTCATGGCCGGCCTGCCAGTCCGCATGGGCGGGCGGCCAGGGATATTTATCCGACAGCTCCGCGACATAAGAGGTGATCGCGGCCTCGTCCGCCTTGTCGATCTCGCCCTTCGGCCCGTAGAACTTGATGCCGTTGCGGTCGGCGGGAATATGCGAGCCGGTCACCATCAGAGCCGGGGCGCCGTGCAGGCGGGCATAGAAGGCAAGCGCGGGTGTGGGGATGGGGCCGCAATCGAGCGGCTGGAAGCCGCTCGCGGCCAGCGCCGCCATGCAGTCTTCGGCAATCGTTTGGCTGCTGTCGCGCAGGTCACGCCCTACGAAGACCTTGCCTTGCTGAAATCCGGTCGACCGCAGGCGCCGGGCGAAACCCTCAGTGTAAAGCCCGCTTGGCCTCCCAACCAATTCGGAAGCCAAACCCCGAACGCCGCTTGAGCCGAATTTCATCAGTCTGCTTTGCTGTTGGAAGATTGCCGCCGCTCATTGGAATGAGCCCGGCAACCCCTCGGCTGTCAACAGCAAAAACGCCTCGAAATCCGCGTCTTTCCTAATGTCCCCAAACGGCCAGTTCGTTGCCGGCCGGATCGGTGAAATGAAACCGCCTGCCGCCGGGGAAGGAAAAGATCGGCTTGACGATGGTGCCCCCGGCACTCTCGACCGCGTCCAGCGTTTCCTCGAGATTTTTGGAATAGATGACCGGAAGCGGCTTGGCCGGTGCTTCGCCGGCATCCGCCTGGAAGCCGCCGTCGAGGCCTTCGGCAAAGGCGGCGTAGGTCGGGCCGTAGTCGGTGAACGACCATGAAAAGGCGGCGCTGTAGAAGGACTTGACGCTGTCCAGCGTGCCGCCCGTCGCCGGCAGCTCCAGATAGTCGAGTTTTCCGTTGAGTTTCATCACGCTACTCCACTATGTTCCTGTTATGTTCTATATGGCGCCATCCTGGTCGGCAAGTCTTTTTGACGCAGCTTTTGCTTAATCGATTTTAGCGGCGGTGCCTGCTTTGCCGGTGCCTTGCCTTTCGCACTGCAGCATCCTATCGCTCGGGTTCGGAAAAGGCGGGGAACCGGACAATCGTCCGGATGTTCTATCTTCCACGAACTGGAGGGCAAGCATGACCAAGTGGGTTTACACCTTCGGCGACGGTGCCGCCGAAGGCCGTGCCGGCGACCGCAACCTTCTCGGCGGCAAGGGTGCCAATCTGGCCGAGATGTGCAGCCTCGGGCTGCCGGTGCCACCCGGTTTCACCATCACCACCGAGGTCTGCAACGCCTACTACGCAAATGGCCGCAGCTATCCTGGCGCGCTTGAGACGGATGTGGTCTCCGCGCTCGACCATATCGGCCGGATCACGGGCCGCCGCTTCGGCGATCCGTCGAAGCTGCTCTTGGTCTCCGTGCGCTCCGGCGCCCGCGCCTCGATGCCCGGCATGATGGACACGGTGCTCAATCTCGGTCTCAACGACGAGACGGTCGAGGCTTTGGCCGCCGATTCCGGCGATGCGCGTTTTGCCTATGACAGCTACCGCCGCTTCATCCAGATGTATTCCGACGTCGTCATGGGCCTCGACCACGAAGTGTTCGAGGAAATCCTCGAGGACCAGAAGGCAAGCCTCGGTCACGAGCTCGACACCGGGCTGACGGCGCAGGAATGGCAAGGCGTGATCGGCCTCTACAAGGCCAAGGTCGAGGAAGAGCTCGGCAAGCCGTTCCCGCAGGATCCCCAGGAGCAGCTCTGGGGCGCGATCGGCGCCGTGTTCTCGAGCTGGATGAACAACCGCGCCATCACCTATCGGCGCCTGCACGACATCCCGGAAAGCTGGGGCACGGCCGTCAATGTCCAGGCCATGGTGTTCGGCAATATGGGTGATACCTCCGCCACCGGCGTCGCTTTCACCCGCAATCCCTCGACCGGCGACAGGCAGCTCTACGGCGAATTCCTGGTCAACGCCCAGGGCGAGGACGTGGTGGCCGGCATCCGCACGCCGCAAAACATCACCGAGGCGGCGCGCATCGCCGCCGGCTCCGACAAGCCGTCGCTGCAGAAACTTATGCCCGACGCCTTCCAGGCCTTCGTCGACATCTCCGACCGGCTGGAAAAGCACTACCGCGACATGCAGGACCTCGAATTCACCATCGAGCGCGGCAAATTGTGGATGCTGCAGACCCGCTCCGGCAAGCGCACCGCCAAGGCGGCGCTGAAGATCGCCGTCGAGATGGCCAGGGACGGGCTGATCACCAAGGAGGAGGCGGTCGCCCGCATCGATCCGGCCTCGCTCGACCAGCTCCTGCACCCGACCATCGACCCGAAGGCCGCGCGCGACGTCATAGGCATGGGCCTGCCTGCCTCGCCGGGCGCCGCCACCGGCGAGATCGTCTTTTCGTCCGCCGATGCCGAGGACGCCAAGGCGCAAGGCCGCAAGGCGATCCTGGTGCGTATCGAGACCAGCCCTGAAGACATCCACGGCATGCACGCCTCCGAAGGCATCCTCACCACGCGCGGCGGCATGACCAGCCATGCCGCGGTGGTGGCGCGCGGCATGGGCAAGCCCTGCGTGTCCGGCGCAGGCTCGCTGCGTGTCGACTACAAGGCCGGCACGCTGCTCTCGATGGGCCAGACCTTCCGCAAGGGCGATATCATCACCATCGATGGCGGCAACGGCCAGGTGCTCAAGGGAGCGGTCGCCATGCTGCAGCCGGAGCTGTCAGGCGATTTCGCCGCCATCATGGAATGGGCGGACGCCGCGCGCCGCATGAAGGTGCGCACCAACGCCGAAACGCCGCTCGACGCGCGCATGGCGCGCTCCTTCGGCGCCGAGGGCATCGGCCTTTGCCGCACCGAGCACATGTTCTTCGATGGCGACCGCATCGTCGCCATGCGCGAGATGATCCTGGCCGACACCGAGAAGGACAGGCGCGCGGCGCTCGACAAGCTGCTGCCCATGCAGCGCTCGGATTTCCTCGAATTGTTTGAGATCATGGCCGGCCTGCCGGTGACGATCCGCCTGCTCGATCCGCCGCTGCATGAATTCCTGCCCAAGACCGAGGCCGAGCTTGCCGAGGTGGCGACAGCCATGAACGTCTCGGCCGACAAGCTTCGCCAGCGCACCGAGGCGCTGCATGAATTCAACCCGATGCTCGGCCATCGCGGCTGCCGGCTCGCCGTCTCCTACCCGGAGATCGCCGAGATGCAGGCGCGCGCCATCTTCGAGGCGGCGGTCGAGGCCGGCCGCAAGGCCGGCGCGCTGGTGGTGCCGGAAATCATGGTGCCGCTGGTCGGCCTGGCGAAGGAGCTGGAATACGTCAAGGCGCGCATCGACGCGGTGGCGCAAGGCGTCATGCAGGAAACCGGCACCAAGATCGATTATCTGACCGGCACGATGATCGAATTGCCGCGCGCGGCGATCCGCGCCCATGTCATTGCCGAAGCGGCCGAATTCTTCTCCTTCGGCACCAATGATCTTACGCAGACGACTTTTGGTATCTCTCGCGACGATGCCGCGTCCTTCCTCGAAACATACCGGCAGAAGGGCATCATCGAGCAGGATCCGTTCGTGTCGCTCGATGTCGACGGCGTTGGTGAACTGGTGCGGATCGCGGCCGAAAAAGGCAAGGCGACGCGGCCCGGCATCAAGCTCGGCATCTGCGGCGAGCATGGCGGCGATCCGGCCTCGATCCGCTTCTGCGAGGAGGTCGGCCTCGACTACGTGTCGTGCTCGCCCTACCGGGTGCCGATCGCCAGGCTTGCGGCCGCGCAGGCTGCGGTGGCTGCGGCGAAGAGCGCGGCAAAGCGCGCCTGACGCGTGTCGCCCAGAAGTGCGCGGCGATTCCGGGACAACGACATACACCAAAACACAGACTTAAAGCGCGTTGCCTGAATTCGTTTCGGCGCGACGCGCTTTAAGGGACGTTCGGATACCTTACGATTTTGTATGCAATGTCACGCGAACGTGCGTGTGACGGCCCTGAATCTCGACATCGTTTCAAGGGAGTTTCCAACACCGAATTTATTGGTGTCGGAAACCCATGTTGCAGATTTCCCCATCCACTTACCGCTCGATCCTGATCCTGCAGACCAAGTTCATCGGCGACATCGTGCTTGCCTCGGCGCTGGCGAAGAACCTGCAGCTTCAATATCCGGGTGTCAGGATCGTGTTCCTCTGCGAGACGCATTTCGCCGGCTTCCTGACGGCGCACGGCATTGCCACCGAGGTCGTCCCCTTCAGCCGCGCCAAGATGCGGGGCTCGCCGCTCGAACGCGGACGCGAGCTCTTCCGCACGGTGCGCGCGTTGCGGCAGCACCGCTTCGACATGACCATCGACATCACCGACTCCAAGACCTCGCGGATCATTTCCGAACTGGTCAATGCCCCGGTCAGGGTCGGCTACTTTCCGACGGAGCGGCCTTTGCGCTGGCACGAGCGGCAGCCCGCCAATGTCAAGATGAAACCCTTCGGATTTGGCAAAAAGCACTACCTCTATCGCTACTTGTCTCCACTGGAGGCGCTCGGCGTCGACCTGCGCGTCAGGGTGCCTGCCATTCGACCGCTGCCCTTTGAGACGACGCGCGCCCTGGCGCTGCTCGCCAGGCACCACATCCAGCCAAACGCTTTTGTCGCGGTCCATGCCGGGGCAAGCTTCGCGGGGCGCCGGTGGCAGCCGGAGCGCTTTGCCGAAGCGATCGACAGGATCGTCCGCGAAACCGGCCTGCGCGTGGTTCTGGTCGGCGGATCGGACGAGAGCGAGGCAACCGACAGGATCATGGCCGCGGCGAAGACGCCGGTTGTCAACCTGGCTGGCACGTTGCGGCTGGAAACGCTGCTGGCGCTGCTCAAGGAAGCGCGGCTGTTCCTCGGCAACGAAAGCGGACCCATGCATATGGCGGCCGCGGCCGGCACGCCGGTGGTCGGCCTGTTCGGCCTGACCAATCCGGTTCGCTGGGCGCCGGTCGGCGTGCCCAGCATCTCGTTGCGGCCATCGATGCCTTGCGATTGCGTCGGCGGCGACCTGTGCCGCCGGACCGATCCGAGCAAGGCATGCTGCGTCTGGCGCCTGGAGGTCGATCCGGTCGTCGAGGCCGCGCTGGAACTCCTGGCGCGCACCGAGATTGTCCTGGAAGCCGCGGTCTGACATCTGCGGAAAAGCCGCCCGTCGGTCGCGTCGCGCCTCTTGGAGCAATTCCGGGAAAGATTTGAAATGTCAGGCTCGGCGCCTTTGCTTTTCCGTGAAACGGGAAGCCCAATCGGTGCGCGAGTCACTCTGGTCCAAAATCCTGCCGTCTTGTATATGAGAGCCACGTGAAACACGCGCATGACGGATCCACATGTCTACGTCTCAACCCAGCTTCGTGGACTCCGATCCGTCCGGCGCCCGGACACGGATATCGCAGCTTCGCTCCGACCCCCCCAGGTCGATCCTGATCCTGCAAACGAAGCACATTGGCGATCTCGTTCTTTCCTCCGCGTTGGCGAGGAATCTGCAGCTCGAATATCCCGGCGTCCGTATCGTCTTCCTCTGCGACGGCCGCTTCGCCAGCTTCCTCACGGCCAACGACATCGCCTCGGAAGTCGTGACATTCCGCCGTTCCTATATGCGCGGCACGCCGCTGCGGCGCACGCAGGAACTCGTTCTCACGCTCTTTAAATTGCGCCGCTACCATTTCGATATGGTCGTCGACATCACCGATACGAAGACGTCGCGGTTCATCTCCGGACTGCTTGGTGCACGGGTTCGCGTCGGATATCACCCGTCCGAAAGGGCCCCACGTTGGCTCGAGCGCCAACCCGCCAATGTCAAGGCAAAGCCGTTCGGCTATGGCGGACGGCACTTTCTCCATCGCTATCTTTCGCCGCTGGAGGCGCTTGGCATAGAGCTGCGTGCGCCGAGCCCTGATATCCGGCCGATGCCGATCGAGACGACGAAAGCCTTGGCGCTGCTGGACAAGTTCCACCTTCGGCCGGGCGCCTTCGTCGCGGTGCATGCCGGGGCAAGCTTCCCCGGGCGCCGCTGGCAGCCCGAGCGCTTTGCTGCCGCAATCGACCGGATATCGGCCGAAACCGGTCTGGACGTCGCCCTGGTCGGCAGTCCGGACGAGAACGAGGTGGTCGAAAAGGTTCTGGCGAACGCGAAGACCCGGATCGTCAACTTGGTCGGGGCGCTTCCGCTCGAGACCTTGCCGGCATTGTTCAAGCAGGCGCGGCTGTTTCTCGGCAATGACAGCGGCCCCATGCATATGGCGGCTGCGGCCGGTATTCCTGTCGTCGGCTTGTTCGGCCTGCAGAGCCCGGTCCGCTGGGGGCCGGTCGGTGCGCCGAACATCCCGATGCGTCCGTCCATGCCTTGCGACTGCGTCGGCGGCGACCTGTGCGAACGGCCCGATCCCAACAAGGCCTGCTGCGTCTGGCGGCTGGAGGTTGCCCCGGTCGTCGAGGCTGTGCTCGAACTCCTGGCGCGGACGCACACTGCCCTGGAAGCCGAGATGTAAGGCGAAAGCAATTTTTCGCGATTGCTCCTTTTGCTCTGTTGGACGTCCCCATTTTCGCCTAGATGCCAGTCTGTTGAGATAAGTAGGGGCAAGTTTTCTCGGCGTGATGCGGCGACTGACCGAGCGCGCCGGCTTGGAATGGATGATGGGTCTGCTTCGAAACTCTCTTTGCGCGATGGCGTTGTCGCTGTTCGCGCCGTCGCTTGCCAATGCAGCCACGCTGCTCGAGCCGACGCTGCATGTGAAGCCGCAGGGTCTTGAAGGCCGCGGCGGGCGCGTCGCCTTGACGCTCGATGCGTGCGGCGGAAAGACCGACACAAGGATACTCTCGGCGCTTGTCGACAACAGGATACCGGCGACCATCTTCGTTACCGGCATCTGGCTGAAGCGCAATGCCGAAGCCATCGAGATCATGCGGGCGCACCCTGATCTGTTCGAATTGGAAAACCATGGCGGCCGCCACATTCCGGCGGTCGATACGCCACGGAAGATCTACGGCATCCGCAGCGCCGGCAGCCCGGGCGCTGTGCAGGCCGAGGTCGAATCCGGCGCCGCAGCCCTGGCCGGGGCGGGCGGGCCGGCGCCAAAATGGTTCCGCGGCGCCACCGCCGAATACAGCCCCTCGGCGATCGCCATGATCCGCAAGCTGGGCTTCAAGATCGCCGGTTTCTCGGTCAATGGCGACGGCGGCTCGCTGCTCGGCGCGAAGGAAACGGCACGCCGCATCGGCGCGGCCAAGGACGGCGACGTCATCATCGCCCACATCAACCAGCCGACCCACGCGGCCGGCGAGGGCGTGGTTCAGGGCCTGCTCGCCTTGAAGCAGAAGGGCATGACCTTCGTGCGCCTCGACGATGCCGAGGGCAACGACGGCACGACGGACTGACCGGATTTCACGCGCCGCCAGGCTGTGTTGAGCCTCAGTCCGGCTTGGCTTCGACCGTTACCTTGCTCGTGTAGAACGCGCCGTGGTTGCGGATTTCGGCCATCTCGTCGAATGGCGCCTCATAAGCCCACATTGCATTCTCGCCGGCTTCGCCGGCCGGCTGGACGCTCCAGTAGCTGGCATCGCCCTTGTATGGACAATGCGTCGAGTGCTCGGTGCCGGAGAGCTTGCTGAAATCGATGTCGTCGAACGGGATGTAGAAGGCCGCCGGGTAGGGCGGCTCCGACAACACCTTGGCCCGGGTGGACCGGGCGATGACGGTGTCGCCCGCGAGCACGGTGACGCTGCCGCGATAGGGTTCGACGGTGATTACCTTGTCGGGATTGCGCTGAAAGCCGGGGGCTGGATTGGCGAACTTGTCCATGAATGGTCTCCTGGAGCAATTCCAGCAAAAAGTGCGAAGCGGTTTTCCGTCCGGAATTGCGTCAAAACAAAGAGAGAGCGCTTCGCTGTTTCCGTGAAACGGTGAACGCTCTCGGGGGAGACTTACATGTGTAGGGCAGGCGCATCGTGCAAGCGCGCGCGGCGCGAGGTGTCATCACCATTCATTGAAGTCTGGGTCCCGAGCGGTTCGGCGTTCGACGGGATCGCCGACCCGCTCCATTCTTGTTCCAGGCAATTCCGGACGGAGGGCTACGGCGAAGGCGCCGAGCCCGACCGCTGCGCGCTTTTCCTGGAACTGCTCCAACCGTCAGGCGGCCGTCTTGAAAGCATCCATGAGGCCGGCATAGGCGGCGGCAATGCCCGCGACCGGATTGGTGCTCCTTGCCGCGGTTTCGACCTTCAGCGCGCCGCCGCTGGTCGGCAACGTCAGCAGCAGAAACTGACGATTGTCGGCGTTGCCGATGCAAGCCGCGGCGACATGCTCGCCCTCGGCGCCGTTTTCGACGCGCATCTTGAACAGCAACGTTCCGCCGACGGCCTCCAGCGCGCCGCCGACGACTTCGGCAAATTCGTCTTCGGAAACGATTTTGGTGTCCGGCGTCAGATCGTCCAGACTTTCGGCAAGCGTGCTTTCGAGGGCTTTATCGTCGAGCTGCGCGTCCATGCGAACCACTCCATTCGCCAATCTCACCCAGCCCGTTAATGAAACTTAACGGCGACGATGGCCGGATTATGGCGGTTTTTTCAGGTTCTTCGATCCATCCACGGGCTTCGACTTATGACGGCTGGACAAACCGCCGGTTCGTTCCACAATGCGTGAAACAAACGACGCGAATGCGCAAAGGGGAGGAATAGATGCTTGGATTGATGCAGGAATGGCCGCTGCTTTGCCACAAGCTGCTCGACCATGCCGAACGCCAGCACGGCAGCCGGGAGATCGTGTCACGCTCGATTGAGGGCCCGATCGTGCGCACGACCTTTGCCGAAATCCATCACCGGGCACTCAAGGTGGCGCAGCGGCTGGAGCGCGACGGCTTCAGGCTCGGCGACCGCATCGCGACCCTTGCCTGGAACACGGCCCGGCATATCGAGGCCTGGTACGGCATCATGGGCATCGGCGGGATCTATCACACGCTCAACCCGAGGCTTTTTCCCGAGCAGATCGCCTGGATCATGAACAATGCCGAGGACAAGGCGATCTTCGTCGACCTTACCTTCGTGCCGCTCCTGGAAAAGATCGCCGGCGCGGTCCGATCGCTGAAAAAGGTGATCGTGCTGACCGACAGGGCTCATATGCCGCAAACGTCGCTGGCGAATGCCGTCGCTTATGAGGAATGGCTGGCCGAGGCCGACGGCGCCTTCGCCTGGAAGAGCTTCGACGAGAACACCGCGGCCGGCATGTGCTACACCTCGGGCACGACGGGCGATCCGAAAGGCGTTCTCTACAGCCACCGCTCCAATGTCCTTCACGCCATGATGGCGGCCATGCCCGATGCCATGGGCATATCCACGCGGGATGTGATTCTGCCTGTCGTGCCGATGTTTCACGCCAACGCCTGGGGGCTCGGCCAAAGCGGGCCGATGATCGGCGCCAAGCTGGTGATGCCGGGCTGCAGGATGGATGGCGCCTCGATCTATGAACTGCTCGACACCGAAAAGGTGACGTTCAGCGCCGCCGTGCCCACCGTCTGGATGATGCTGCTGCAATATCTGGAGGAGACCGGCAAGACGCTGCCCTATCTGCAGAAGGTCGTGATCGGCGGGGCGTCCTGTCCGCGCGCGATCACCGCCAAGTTCCAGGACAATTACGATGTGCAGGTGGTGCATGCCTGGGGCATGACCGAGATGTCGCCGCTGGGCACCCTCTGCACGCTGAAGCCGCAATATGAGGCGCTGACCGGCGAGGCCCGGCTCGATGTCCAGGGCAAACAGGGTTTTTCGCCCTTCGGCGTCGAAATGAAAGTGACCGACGACGAAGACAACGCGCTGCCCTGGGACGGCAAGACCTTCGGCCATCTCAAGGTGCGTGGCCCCGCGGTGGCACGCGCCTATTATGGCGGCGCCGGCGCCGAGCAATTCGACGCCGATGGCTGGTTCGACACCGGCGATGTCGCCCATATCGACGCCAACGGCTACATGCAGATCACCGACCGTGCCAAGGACGTCATCAAGTCCGGTGGCGAATGGATATCGACCATCGATCTCGAGAACCTCGCCGTCGGCCATCCGGACGTGGCGGAGGCGGCGGCCATCGGCATCCCGCATTCCAAATGGGGCGAGCGGCCTTTGCTCGTCGTCGTGAGCAAGCCCGGCAGGGAGCCGAGCAAGGGCGACATTCTCACCTTCATGAGCGGCAAGGTGGCGAAGTGGTGGATGCCCGATGACGTCGCCTTCGTCGGCGAAATTCCGCACACCGCCACCGGCAAGATCCAGAAGACCAGTTTGCGCCACCAGTTCAAGGATTACCGCCTGCCGACGGATTGACGAAAAATCTTCGATCTTTCGGCTTCAAGCCCGCGCCAAAAACCGCTAACTCTCGGCCCGGGTTGGGACGACACGGCAAAGAATGGCATCTATTCCTGAACGGCAGACGTCTAGGGCGGCCGGCTGGTCGCGGCGGATCGGGGCATTTTCTCTTGTCCTTTTGCTCACCGTCGTTGCCAGCTATCGGCTCGATCTCGTCGAGACGCCGCCTTTCCTGTGGGTGCTGGCGGTCGTGGCGCTGCTGGCGGCGCTCGCCTTGTTGCTGGCAGGCCTCGGCCTGTCGCGGGTCTGGAGTTTTGGCGATCGCGGCGGCCGCGATCTCAGCGTCGGCGCGTTGCTGGCGCTTCTGGTGCTGGCGCCCTACGGCGTCGCCGCCTATTGGGCGACGATCTATCCGCCGCTGCGTGATATCTCGACCGATCTCGACGATCCGCCGGCGCTGGACACCAGCGATCGTACCGGTGACATGAACGAGCTGTCGCCGCCCACGCCTGGCGAACAGAGCCTGCAGGCGGACTCCTATCCGCTGGTCAGCGGGCGCAGCTACAATCTGCCCTTCGAAACCGTCGTCGACGCTGTCGAGACCGTGCTCGACCGCCGCGACTGGCAGTTGACGGCGCCTTATCCCGACATCAACGGCCAGAGCGAGGCAACGATCAACGCGCTGGCCAAGGGCTTCGTGCTCGGATTGCCGGCCGACGTCGCCATCCGCGTCACCGACGATGGCGAGCAGGTCATCGTCGACATGCGCTCGGCCTCGCGCTACGGCCGCTACGACCTCGGCGACAATGCCGCCCGCATCACGGATTTCCTTGCCGAGCTCGACCAGGAAGTCGCCGGGCAGGTCGGCGCGGCGCCGGCCGAGTGATCAGCCGGCGGGACTGAAAATGCCGTCGATGGCCGGCTCGCCTTCGGTTGCGACTAGGCCGCGCGCGACCAGATCCTCGAGATGGGCAAGCACCGAAAGTCCGGCGGCGCCGTGCAATCGCGGGTCGGTGTCGCGATAGATCGCCGCGACCATCTCCTTGATCGTCCGGTCTCCGGAGCGGATCCGCTCCAGGATCGCCCTTTCGCGCATCTTGCGATGCGTCTTCAGGCCGCGCATGAACCTTTGCGGCGCGATCACAGTTCCGCCATGGCCCGGCAAAAGCACGCGATCGTCGCGCGCAAGCAGCTTGTCGAGGGAGCTCATATAGTCCGCCATGGCGCCGTCGGGCGGCGCGACGATCGAGGTCGACCACGCCATGACATGGTCGGCCGAAAACAGGATTTCGGTGCCCTCGAGGGCAAACACGGCGTGGTTGGCGGTGTGGCCGGGCGTCAGCACGGCGCGGATTGCCCAGCCGTCGCCCTGGGTCAGCGCATCGTCGGCCAGCACGACATCGGGAACGAAGCCAAGGTCGGCGCTGGCGTCGAGCGGGTTGACCTCGCCGATACGCAAAGGCCGCGCCGGCCGGTGCGGGCCTTCGGCAAGCGTCGGCGCGCCGGTCAGTTCCTTCAACCGCGCCGCGAGCGGCGAATGGTCGCGATGGGTGTGGCTGACGAAGATGTGGCTGACCGGCCGGCCGGCGATCGCCGCAAGCAGCGTTTCGAGATGGGCGTCGTCTTCCGGCCCCGGATCGATCACCGCCAGCGTGTCGCGGCCGACGAGATAGCTGTTGGTGCCGTGGAAGGTGAACGGGCTCGGGTTTCTGGCGGTGATGCGCAGCACATCCGGCGCAACCGCAACCGCCCGGCCATAGGCGGGATCGAAACTGGTTTCGAATTCAAGGGCCATGCCGGCGGGCTCCGTTGCAATGCGGCAAAGTGATTGCCGCCCGATACGGAAGCCAATATAGGAAAATCAAAGCCAGCAAATCAGCCAGAATGGGGAAGACCATGGCAATTGCAACCACGATGCGCCCGCTTGTTTCTCTCACCCTGCCGGATCGAGGCGCCGCCCGGCTTGCGACCCAGCTCTTCCTGGCGCTTGCCGGGACGCTGCTGCTCACGCTTTCGGCCAAGACCAAGGTGGTGCTCGGCCCGGTCGACATTTCGCTGCAGACGCTTGCCGTGCTGTTGATCGCCTCGGCGTTCGGCCTGCGGCTGGCCGTCGCGACGCTCCTTCTCTACCTCGCCGAGGGCGCTTTTGGTTGGCCGGTCTTCCAGGGCACGCCGGAAAAGGGCATCGGCATCGCCTATATGCTGGGCTCGACGGGCGGCTATCTTGCCGGCTTCGTGGTCATGGCGGCGATCGCCGGCTGGGCCGCCGATCGCGGCTGGGACCGCAATCCGTTCAAGCTGTTCGGCGCCATGCTGACCGCCGAGGTCGTCATGATGGCCATGGGCTTTGCCTGGCTGGCGATGCTCATCGGACCGGAGAAGTCTTGGCAGTTCGGCGTCCTGCCCTTCATCGTCGGCGATCTGATCAAGGTGGCTCTGGCCGCCAGCCTCGTGCCGGCCGTGTGGGCATTGCTCAAGCGCGGCTGATCGCGACCGAAACGAAAAAGGGCCGGGGGGGGGCGCC
>NZ_JAIUIM010000022.1:0-125145 GCF_020165615.1 Mesorhizobium sp. BH1-1-5 | reverse complement strand
CCCGGCGGCCCCTTTTTCGTGGCCCAGTCGGATTTCGCTCGAAACCATTGCATGCCGGATGGTAGAAAGGGCTGAAGTAGCGTCGGGAAGCAGTCAAAGCCAACATTGACAAGCCTGCGCCTGAAACCTAAGCACGGGCAACTTGGCGTCGAGGCGGGGGCCGCGGTAGTTCAAGGAGAGCTTGTTGAAAGGAATTATCCTTGCGGGTGGTAGCGGGACACGCCTTTATCCGCTTACGTTAGCAGTTTCTAAGCAAATACTGCCGATCTACGACAAGCCGATGATCTATTATCCGCTGAGCGTGCTGATGCTCGCGGGAATTCGCCAGATTCTGGTCATTTCAACTCCGCGCGACTTGCCGGTCTTTCAGGCTTTGCTAGGCGACGGTTCCGAATTTGGCGTGGAGCTTTCCTACGCCGAGCAGCCGCAGCCCAACGGCCTCGCGGAAGCCTTCATCATCGGCCGCGACTTCATCGGCAAGGACAACGTGTCGATGATTCTCGGCGACAACATCTATTTCGGCGATGGCCTGTCGCATCTGTGCCGCAGCGCGGCCGGCCGCGAAAGCGGCGCCTCGGTCTTTGCCTACTATGTCGACGATCCGGAGCGTTACGGCGTGGTTTCCTTCGACAAGGCCACCGGCAAGGCTTTGACGATCGAGGAGAAGCCGCAAAAGCCGAAGTCGAACTGGGCCGTGACCGGTCTTTATTTCTACGACAACAACGTGGTCGACATTGCCTCGACGATCCGCCCTTCGGCGCGCGGCGAACTCGAGATCACCGCAGTCAACAATGTCTATCTCGAACGCGGCGAATTGCATGTCCATCGCCTCGGCCGCGGCTATGCCTGGCTGGATACCGGCACGCATGACAGCCTGCTCGAGGCGTCGTCCTTCGTGCGCACGATCGAGCATCGCCAAGGCATCAAGATAGCGTGCCCCGAGGAGATTGCGCTGGAGCAGGGCTGGCTCGGCGCCGACAAGGTTCTGGAGCGCGCCGCGCATCTGGGCAAGAACGAATATGCCGCCTATCTGCGCCGGCGGGTGGCCGATCTGATGGAGGAACGCGGTGCTTGAGGTCAGGCCGCTCGGCCTCGACGGCCTGCTGGAGATCGTGCCGAAGCGCCATGGCGATGCACGCGGCTTTTTCAGCGAGACCTGGAATGCCGGACGCTTCGCCGAAGCCGGCATCGATCTCGTCTTCGTTCAGGACAACCATTCCTACTCCGCCGCCGCCGGCGTGCTGCGCGGCCTGCATTACCAGTTGCCGCCGCGCGCCCAGGACAAGCTGCTGCGCGTCATCAGGGGCAGCGTGCTCGATGTCGCGGTCGACATCCGCCGCGCCTCGCCGACTTTCGGCAAATGGGTGGCGCTGGAAATTTCCGCCGAAAAGGGCAACCAGGTCCTGGTGCCCAAAGGCTTCGCGCATGGTTTCGTCACGCTCGTGCCGGATACCGAGGTGCTCTACAAGGTGACCGACACCTACTCGCCCGAGCATGACCGGTCGATCCGTTTCGACGACCCCGCGATCGGCATCGACTGGCCGGCAATTGCCGGCGGCTTCCAGCTTTCGGACAAGGATCGCAACGCGCCCTTGCTCGGCCTGGCGGAGGTCTTCGCGTGAGGGGGGACGGCGGCATGAATTTTCTGGTCACCGGTGGCGCCGGCTTCATCGGCTCGGCTGTGTGCCGGCATCTGTGCGCCAACCCGGCCTACCGCGTCACCAATCTCGACAAGCTCACCTATGCCGGCAACCTCGCATCGCTGAGACCGATCGAGAACGCGCATAATTATCGTTTCGAGCAGGCCGACATCTGCGACGAGCGCGCGGTGCTGGAGATATTGCGCCGCGACAACATCGACATCGTCATGAACCTCGCCGCCGAGAGCCATGTCGACCGCTCGATCGACGGGCCGGGCGCCTTCATCGAGACCAACATCGTCGGCACCTACCGCATCCTGAATGCCGCGCTGGAATACTGGCGGGGACTGTCGGAGGAGCGCAAGTCCGGCTTCCGCTTCCATCATGTCTCGACCGACGAGGTGTTCGGCGACCTGCCTTTCGACGGCGGCATGTTCGTGGAGGAAACGCCTTACGCGCCGTCCTCGCCCTATTCGGCCTCGAAGGCGGCGTCCGACCATCTGGTGCGGGCCTGGCACGAGACCTATGGCCTGCCGGTGGTGCTGTCCAACTGCTCGAACAATTACGGTCCCTACCATTTCCCGGAAAAGCTGATCCCGCTGGTCATCCTCAACGCGCTCGACGAGAAGCCGCTGCCCGTCTACGGCGCCGGCGCCAATGTGCGCGACTGGCTGTTCGTCGAGGATCACGCGCGGGCCCTCGAGCTGGTGGCCACCAAGGGGCAGCCGGGCGAGAGCTACAATGTCGGCGGCAATTCCGAGCGCACCAATCTCGGCGTCGTCGAGACGATCTGCGATCTTCTCGACCTGAGGCGGCCGCGCGCCGGCGGCAAGCGCCACCGCGATCTCATCACCTTCGTCACCGACCGCCCCGGCCATGACCGGCGCTATGCGATCGATGCCGCCAAGATCGCGCGCGACCTGGGCTGGGCGCCGCGGGAGAATTTCGACAGCGGCCTGGCCAGGACCGTCGACTGGTATCTCGACAACAAATGGTGGTGGGGGCCGATCCGCGAGCAGCGCTACGATGGCGAGCGGCTGGGCCGGACCGTGGCGGAGAAGCGCCCGATCGAAAACGCCCCCGTCGAAAACGCAAAGATCGAAAACGCAAAGATCGAAACCGCAAAGGTCGAAATCAGCCCCGCCGGGAGCGCGGCCGAGAGCAGGAAGGTAGCCACGTGAGGCTTGCCGTCACCGGACGCGAGGGCCAGATAGCCGCAAGCCTGGTCGAGGCGGCGCGGGGCCGCGACGACGTCGAGGTCGTCGCCGTCGGCCGTCCGGCGCTCGACCTTGCGCGGCCCGACACGGTGTTCGCGGCGCTGGAAGCGGCAAGGCCGGACATCGTCGTTTCCGCCGCCGCCTACACCGCCGTCGACCAGGCCGAGGACGAGAGGGACCTGGCCTTCGCCGTGAACGCCACCGGCGCCGGCAAGGTGGCCGAAGCGGCGGCCCGGCTCGGCGTTCCCGTCATCCATCTGTCGACCGACTATGTCTTCGACGGCACCAAGGACGGCGCCTATGTCGAGACCGACCCGACCGCGCCGCTCGGCGTCTACGGCGCCTCCAAGCTCGCCGGCGAGGAAGCGGTGGCGGCCGCCAACCCGCGCCATCTCATCCTGCGCACCGCCTGGGTCTACAGCCCCTTCGGCAAGAACTTCGTCAAGACGATGTTGCGGCTCAGCACGGACCGTGACGAGATTGCGGTCGTTGCCGATCAATGGGGAAATCCGACATCCGCGCTCGACCTCGCCGACGCGATCCTGCACGCGGCGGCGAAGCTACGAAACGACAGGAGTTTCGCCGCCTTCGGCGTCTATCACCTGGCCGGTGGCGGTGAGACCAACTGGAGCGGCTTTGCCCGTTATATCCTGGATACAAGCCGGGCGTTTGGTGGCCCGCATGCGACCGTGCGCGATATCGCGACAGTGGACTATCCGACCAAGGCCAGGCGGCCGCAAAATTCGCGGCTGTCGAGCGCGAAGTTTGCGGACGTATTCGGATGGCAGGCGACGCAGTGGCGAGAGGCGACGGAAACCGTGGTTCGGCGGCTGGGGGGCAGCGAGACGAAACAGGCATTGAGTGCATGAACGAGAATCCATCACCGGAGCAACTGCGCGATGCGAGCGCGCAGCCGGCCGATCAAGCGGCGCCGAAGAAAGGCGCGAAGGCCAAGTCAGCGAAGGCCAAGCCGGCTAAGCGCACCTGCATCATGGTGCTCGGCATGCACCGCTCGGGGACGAGTGCGCTGACGAGAGTATTCAACCTCTTGGGAGCAGAGTTGCCCGATAGAGTCATCGCCGCGGACGATAACAATATCAACGGCTATTGGGAGCCCACGAGCCTCAACACTCTCAATGAGAAAATGCTCAGGGAGGCTGACAGCAGTTGGGACGACTGGCGGCCTTACGATGTGACAAAACTATCGGAGAAGCGCAGAGAATTCTATCGAAGCGAAATCGCTCGCGTCATTGGCGAAGAATACGGTGCCGCACCTCTATTCGTTATCAAAGAGCCGCGTATTGCACGCTTCGCTGAAATGTATGCCGACATCCTGCGGTCGCTGCGAATCGATGTCCGCTATGTGCTCGTATCCCGCAATCCGTTGGCGGTTGCTGCATCGCTTGAAAAGCGTGGTGGCTCAAGCCAAGGATTTGGGACACTGGTGTGGCTACGTCACGTGTTGGATGCCGAGCAAGCCAGTCGCGGCAAACATAGGGCATTCGTTTCATATGAAGCAATTGTCGAGAGCTGGCGGCCCTGCCTGCAGAAGATTGCAGACACGCTTTCGCTGGACTGGCCAAGACCCCTCGATGACGCGCAATCGGACGTCGACGCCTTTATCTCATCCGCGAACCAGCACCATCGCGCAAGTCAGGGTGAACTTGACGCGAGCACGACGGTTGCAGGCTGGGTGAAAGACAGTTACGCCGCCCTTCAATCTCTGGAGCGCAACCCATACGATCAGCAGGCGTCCAAGACATTAGATCGTGTGAGACGCGCATTCGATTCGGTTTCCACGACGTTCGGTGACGCAGTCTACCCGGACCTCCATGCGCTCAACGCCGCCCTAGCGGACGCTGATAGCCGCATACAGCGCGTCACTGCTGAAAGCGCCACCGAGGTTGAAGCTAGCAAGCAGGTACTGGAACAGCAGGGAATTGAGTTCCAGTCGCGCGAAGATAGCTTGCAGAAACAACTGGAACAGCAGGGCATCGAGTTTCAGGCGCGCGAAGACAGTTTGCGGGACCAACTGAAGCAGCAAGGGGTTGAGTTTCAGACGCGCGAAAATAGGCTGCAAGACCAGCTGAAAAAAGCGCGCGGCCTGGCGAATGAGCATCGTAAGAAGGAAAGGCACTTAGTTGAGATGCTGGAGCAGGAGCGAGCAGTGGCCGCTCTAGCTAAAGTCGGGCAACTCGCTGAAATGCGCGACGACCTAGCCAGTATGCGACGCACGTTGGAAGCGGCAACGGTCGTCAACGGAACGCTTTCCATTGCTCAAACTGAACGCCAACAACTGGAAATCGCACTTGCCCGCAGCCAAGCCGAAGTCGCGAGCTACACAAGTGCGATTAGAGAAATGCGCAATAGTACAAGTTGGCGTATTACCGGCCCGATTCGTGCTGCGAAGTATTTACTGATCGATCCGGCTGGTTCCGCTCGTGCTCTGCTTGGGTTTGGGAGAGGAGCTGCGCGTCGTCTGCCGGTTCCAATCTACATCAAGCATGCTGTCAAAATGCGCCTTCTGCGATATGACGTGGTGCGAAAGGCGGGGAGTTTGTCTCGTCAAGAGGCAACCAGTAGCCTGGTGAGCAGCAGCGCAACTATTGCTGCTGCTCCGTTAGCTCTCAGCAGCAGCTCTAACGTTGAGGCTGAATACGTCCGTCAAGTTCTTACAATCGCGAAGCGTCCCGCGGGCACGGACCTGGATTATGTACCGCGCTCGGAAGAGGTCATCGACTTCGTGCGTTCGCCATTGAAGGTAATGGCGTTCTACCTGCCCCAATTCCACCCCATAGCCGAGAATGACGAATGGTGGGGCAAGGGGTTCACGGAATGGACCAATGTTGCCAAGGCAGTTCCTCAATATATTGGTCACTATCAACCACATATGCCCGGGGAATTGGGATTCTATGACCTGCGAGTCGTCGATATTATGCGGCAGCAGGCAGCCTTGGCCAAGTCCTACGGCGTAGCAGGGTTCTGTTTCCATCACTATTGGTTCGGCGGCAAAAGGCTGCTTGAGAAGCCGGTCCGGCAATTCCTCGAGAACACGGATATCGACGTCGAGTTCTGCCTGTGCTGGGCCAACGAAAACTGGACGAGGCGATGGGACGGTCAAGAGCAAGATGTGCTGATGGCGCAGCAGCACTCACCAAGCGATGACGTCGCTTTTCTAGACGACATCCTGCCCGCATTGCGGGATCGCAGGTACTTGCGGCACGAGGGTCGCGCAGTTCTCATCGTTTATCGCGCCAGCTTGCTACCAGATTCGGCCGCAACGGCGGCCCGTTGGCGCGAGCGTGCCAAAGCCGCAGGTGTCGGCGATCTCTATCTCGTCGCCGCGCAAACTTTTGGAATATTGGACCCTCGCCCGCTCGGTTTTGATGCGGCCATTGAATTTCCCCCGCACATGGGAATGGCGTCCGGTCTTAACGGCCAGTTGAAAATCGTGAACCCAGATTTCCGCGGTCAGATCTACGACTACGAAGAGCTTGCGGCTTCCTATGGCCAAAAGAAGCGTCCACCGTACCAGCTTATCAAGACCGTGAGCCCCAGTTGGGACAACGAGGCGCGCAAGCCGGGCAGTGGGCACAGTTTCTATGGTGCTAATCCGGCTTCATATGCCAAGTGGCTCAGGAGCGCATGCGACATCACCATAGCCAATTTGGCGAACGATCTCACGCCGCCGCCGGTAGTGTTCGTCAATGCGTGGAATGAGTGGGCGGAAGGTGCGCATTTGGAGCCCGATCGAAAATTCGGGTACGGCTATCTGCATGCTACAGCCAACGTGATGCGAGACTTCATCGCACCGGACCCCCGTCTAGTTCAACTGGTTGAACAGTCTCAGAAGGCATTTCGGAAGCGATCGAAGTCGGCGATCGTTTTGCACTTGCACTATGACGATCTATTCGAGGACATGCGCGAAAACCTCTCGAATGCTGGTGGCGCCGACCTTTTCGTCACGCTGAGACGCGACGCTCCGGGCACTGCTGCCGAGCGCGTTCTCGGCGCTTTCCCTAACGCGCGTCTTTCGTATTTCCGCAACCGCGGCCGCGATATGCAGTCGTTTCTCCAGCTTTTGCCGCTTCTTCTAAGCGAAAGCTACGAACTGGCCTGCAAGGTGCATAGTAAAAAGTCGCCACATCGGCATGATGGTGATGCCCTTAGGAGCAGCGCGCTAAGTAACCTTTTGGGGTCGCGAGAACACGTAAAGCAAATTATCCGGCGGTTCGAAAAGGATCGAAAATTAGGGCTGTTGGCACCGGCCGGAACGCTTCTCGATTTGAGTGAGTTAGATAGGAACATTCTCAATCGCAATTGGTTGGACCGGCTGTTGCCCAGGCTCGGAATGCAGGCTCAAGTCGGTCGTTACGACACTGTTTTTCCTGCAGGCTCGATGTTCTGGTTTAGACCGAAAGCTCTCAGGCTGCTTGCAAACCTGTCGCTAGGTCCTGACGATTTTGAGGATGAGGTCGGGCAGATCGACGGAACACTCGCTCATGCAATCGAGCGACTGACCGCCGCCGTGGCTTTGCGCGAAGACTATTCAGTCGACGAAATCAATTCTCACTAAAGGATAAAAGATGACTACCATCGAGGATTTTCGAAAATGCTCGGATAGTGAGTGGCTTGAGATGCTCGTTGCGAGTGTTCGGAGTCCAATCGTTTCGGGCCTTACTTTTCCATCGTTTCCGCCGGTTGATTTGCAATCGCAATTCGTGGGCTCCGCAAACGAGAACGCGCTTCGAGAGGCGCACAGATTCTATGCTCTAATGAAGCAAACCGCTCAGCAATATGGAAAGCCGATTGGCAGAGACAGCGCGTTCTTGGACTTCGGCACGGGATGGGGCCGATTCCTCCGGTTTGCCTGGAAGGATGTTGCTGAGGACAACCTTTTTGGGGTCGACATTGATCCTGATGTTATCGCGCTGACCAAATCGAATGGTGTGCCAGGGAAACTATCGACTATCGAGCCTTTGGGCGCCTTGAATATGCCGGACGCAAGTGTCGACGCGATCCTCGCCTATTCCGTGTTCACGCACCTGCCGGAGCGAGTGCATCTACATTGGATGGCGGAATTCAAGCGCATTACGCGCTCTGGGGCGATTGTGGCACTTACGGTCGAACCGCGTCGCTTTTTGGAGTTTGTTGCTTCGCTGGAAGGTAAGGTTCCTGAAAGTGGCTGGCATGCGGGCCTGCAGAGGTTCTCCGCAGAGGCGAAAAATCGGTTGGCAGAATTCGATGCGGGCCGGTTGGTGTACCTCCCCACAGGCGGCGGCGATCATCGCGGCGCGGAAATCTATGGCGATGCCATCTGCCCCATCCAATACTTGCAGGACAAGTGGGGGCCAGAGTTTGCGGTGCGTGTCCATATCGACGATCCCTCGCGTTTCTGGCAGGCAGCCGTAATTCTGCAACGTGTTTAAGGCTGCTGCTGATGCTCGAAATTGGGCCGATCCGCGAGGTGGACGACTTAAACGTCGGCCCGCGAGTGGGTGATGGCAATGCACTTCTATCTATCGCCGACGCCGGCTCTTACGTGGTGTCCTCTGGTGCAATGTTGCCGTTGGGCAGCATAGCCAAGATTCCGCCTCAACCCGGTGGAGAAAAAGTGCCAGCATGGTGTGCCCCAGAGGAAAAAGTCTACGTCGGCGAAATTCGCGCCATACATATCAAGAATTGTTATTACCTGCCAAAATTTGGCACGCTGATCGACTCATCAGGCCGCATTAGTAAGACGAGCTTTGACGAGGCGCGGTTTGTCGTTGGTGATTTGAACAACCTTCCAGATGTTCGCGTGAACGGTTCGGAGGCTTTCTTCCAGGTACCTCCCGACCCGGAAACCATCGACGATGCTGTCGTGTTCATGCCTTGGGGAGCCATATCCAACTATGGACATTTCATCCTCGACGCTTTGCCTTCTCTGTTGTTGCTGAACAAGCTTGCTACGTCCCAACGGTGGAACGTGGTTTCCCCTACAATGTCGACTTGGCAGCGCAACTTGTACGATCTGGTCTCGAATGAACTCGGAAATCTAACGCTGACGATTGTGGATTCGGACGTTGTCTTCCTCCGTTCTGCGCTGTTTTTTAGCACGATGAACCATTTCCTCCATCACGGCGGAAAGATATGGGGTGATCTGAGAACTGCGTTGCTTGCCACGGCTTTGCCACCGCGTCCTAGATCAAAGCGAGTCTTTATTGTGCGTGACGACGCAAAGCGCGCGTTCGTTAATCAGTTAGAGATTCTAACAAGACTCTCAGAACTCGATTTCGAGCCAGTTGCTCCCGAGCGGCTTTCGGTCGAGGAGCAGCGAGAGCTCTTTTCTCAGGCTGAAATCGTCATAGGGGTCTCCGGAGCCGGGCTTGCCAATGTCATTTTCTGCCGGTCGGGAACGAGCGTGGTCGAAATCCAGCCAAGCCTGGGGCAAGGGATCTGGGTCCGAAACGCCTGTATCCACCTCGATTTGGGGTGGGCGCCTTTCTTCGTCGAGAGCGCGCCCCCGGACGTAGTCCAAATCGTCGGGGGGAGCGCTCGTCCAGAGATCGGAATTTCTTTTCACGTTCCGGTAGAGCCGTTTTTGGAACACGTTCGCCAGGTCATCGACACAAAAGTCTCCAGTTCGCAAAAATGAACGCCGCACTCGCACTTTCCCTCATTCGTCGCGAGGTTGCCGGCCGCTACCGCGGATCGGCGCTCGGGCTTTTGTGGTCGCTCCTCAACCCGCTATTCATGCTGGCCGTGTATACATTCTTCTTTGGCATGGTGATGAAGTCGCGTTGGGCGACCCCTGACGGGCAGAGTGTCACGCATTCCACTGGAGAGTTTGCCGTCATTCTGTTTTGCGGCCTGATCGTCTTCCAGTTTTTTGCCGAGGTGATTTCACAATCACCCGGCTTGATTGTAGCCAACGCAGGTTACGTCAAGAAGATCGTGTTTCCGATTCAGATCCTGCCCGTGGTTTCGGCCGGTGCCGCGTTGTTTCACGCTGTCGTCAATCTCATTGTGCTGCTGGTTTTTGCCTATGCCGCGTTTGGCAATATTCCTTTGACCGTGATTTTGGCCCCGGTGGTTTTCACTCCGTTGGTTTTTATGGTGCTTGGTGTCGCTTGGCTGCTGTCGTCGATTGGCGTGTACTTTCGAGACATGAGCCAAATCGTAGCGCCCCTCGTGACTGCGACCATGTTTCTGTCGCCGGTCTTCTTTCAACGAACATCGCTTCCAACGTGGCTGCAACCTTGGCTATCGCTCAATCCGCTTGCAGTTCCCGTTGAGAGTTTCCGCGCGGTTGTCCTCTTCGGCGTACAACCGGATTGGATCTCGCTTGGCTATTACTCATTGGCGGCGATTGCGATTGCAGTTCTCGGCTATCAATTCTTCCAGAAGACTCGCAGGGGTTTTGCCGATGTCCTCTGACAAATCTGCTGCCGTCCGATTCGACGGCAGTTCGGACGCTGCCATTCGCGTGCGCGACGTTTCGAAGCACTATGTCATGTTCGAGCGACCGGAAGATCGTTTCAAGCAGATGGTGGTCCCGCGCCTTGAGCGTCTGATTGGCCGTCCACCGCGACGCTACTTTCGCGATTTTGCCGCTCTGTCGGGTGTTTCCTTTGAAGTCGGACGAGGCGAGACAGTCGGCATTGTCGGGCGCAACGGCTCGGGCAAGTCGACATTGCTGCAGATTATCTGCGGCACGCTACAGCCAACCAGTGGCTCGGTTGAGGTCAACGGTCGTATCGCTGCGCTGCTCGAACTCGGCGCCGGCTTCAATCCAGAATTCACCGGCCGAGAAAATGTCTTTCTCAACGCTGCGATCCTTGGCGTAGCCCGTAAGGAGATGGAATGGCGTTTCGACGAAATCGCACGATTTGCTGAAATAGGCCCGTTCATCGATCAACCGGTGAAGACTTATTCATCGGGCATGTATGTGCGCCTCGCCTTTGCTACGGCCATCAATGTCGATCCGGATATCCTCGTCGTGGATGAGGCTCTTGCGGTAGGTGACGAAGCCTTTCAACGCAAATGCTTCGCGCGTATCGAGGACATCAAGGACAAGGGCGGCACCATTCTCTTCGTTAGCCATGGTGCCCAGGCAATCGTACAACTGTGCACACGCGCGATCTTGATCGACGGTGGCGAAAAGATCCTCGAAGGACGACCCAAGGCGGTGATAAGCCAATATCAACGTTTGGTGAATGCAACTGCAAGCGGTGCCGCAGAGATTCGATCCGGCATCCTTGCTGTGCAGAATTCAAATACGCCTGTCGGCCTGTCTGCGGAACGATCAACTGCAGAGGCCAGAGTAGAAATTGAGGGCCAGAATGCGAGTATGCCCAAACACTCGACGGGAACTACCTCGGACTTTGGAGACTTCGATTCCTCGTTGATCTCAAAATCGATAGCTTATCAAGAAGAGCGAGGTGCACGAATTCGCGATGTGAGCATAGTGACTATTCTGGGGGAGAAGGTAAATGTACTTAAGCTTGGACGAAGGTATTTTGTAGAATACTGGGTCGACTTCGCAGCGAACGCTTCGCGCGTGGGTTTCGGTATCGGAATAACAACGACAACAGGTTTGCATGTAGCTGGCGCCAAGTGCCGTGCATCCAGGGTTGCGCTTGCCGCAGCCGGTTCTTCTCTGAAGGCCAAATTTGAGTTTACCTGTCTGCTGCTCCCTGGACATTATTTCATTACGTGCCAAGTACGCGGGTTGCCGGAGGAGGACGAGGTGCCTCTCCACCGCATTATCGATGCGATGGCCTTCAGAGTGGCTGAGGAGGACGAAAGCTTGCCCGCAGGCTTGGTGGATCTCTCCATGGTAGTGACGATCGAGCGGTGAGGGGAGAATGTCTGTCCCTCCTGCTGGATTCGAATCTCAGTTTCCGGAAATCTTGAAAGAAAGTAACGGTGCCTTAATATCTTTCGTACATTCTTGGCCATCTACTTTTAACATAGGTGACTATCTTTCAAGTCCGAGGCATTATTTTGACTTCGAATGTAATTCTCTAAATGTATACTCTATAAACAAAATACTCATTTTGGGAGGAGGGGCGTTTAACGATCTAGGTAATAATATAGCCTCTTTAATAAATTCGGATATAAAGATAGCGTGGGGAATTGGTAAAAGTATACCATTTTCTGAAAGGTCTTCGCAGGTTACTGGGTCGATTTCGACAAGCTTCTCTTTTTTCAGTTCTCGAGATCGCGCTCTTGTCGCGGCCAATTCGACCTTGGTCCCATGCGTGAGCGTGATGGGAGACATTGTCGACATTCCGCCAGGAACGGCGTTGGGGATCTTTGTAAATCAAAACCCCGCTGCCAGCGGAAATGCTCTGATGGATGTATTCTCCTCCATGGACGCTGACACGGTAATCGGTACTAACGCACTTTCGGAGACGGAGTTTCGAGTTAGGTTCGCGCGAACTGGAAGGATTGTGACCAACTCATATCATGTCGCCTATTGGGGTCTCTTATCGGGTCGACAGGTCGCGCTGATCGGGTACTCGTCTAAATTCTCCAGTCTGTTCGACCTTTTCCAGATTTCCGATAATATCAACCAATATGAACGTGGCGACGGCAACGGCTTAGCGGCAGCAATTGCCCGCGCGTTGACCGGTCGATCGTTCTCCTGCCTTCCTTCTCCGGATGAAGTAAAGATGGAATTCAGGAAGATGAATATAAGCTATGCAAAAAAATTGGTAAGTAGTGGTATATTTAGAAAAATTAATATATTAGAAGATAACAAGAAACAGAAACGAATAAGAGAGATAGAAATATGGAGTAAGTACTTCTTAAAGAGGGATTGACTTAAATCAAGTCGTCCATTTAGTTGATTCTATAGAATGAAGCAGATGAAATCGTCGAAAAACTGTGTTGCTTTGGTGAAGTCGGCGAAACAGCTCAAGAAGAATCGTTGAGGCGATCGTTGGCTTTTCACACAGAGATTTTAGTCTCGCGTTCAAGTTTGCTACCATATCTCCGCCGCCAACAATGAAGGGCGTTACACCATCGAAAAGCGTCGTGCTTCCTTCTGGGAGGCGTTCATATTCGCCGGGTTCGTTGTCCTTCATCCAATTTTCAGTTTCGTATAACTTCACGGTGTTCACTAGGAGAGAACCGGCAAGGCCTAGCGCCCGCTCTGTTCGATCAGAGGAATGGTCGGCAATTGTGTCACAGGCTGAAACGAGCCAACGTGTATTCAATCGCTCCAATAGAAGAGGTCCGGCTTCTTTCCAGATTTTTTGGAAACGGCTCCAGCAGCGTTCCTCGGCCACACGTCTCCGTAAAAGCACGATTATGGCCGCAAGTGCGTATTCAACCTCGGTTTTTCCTACAAACTCCTGTCTCACCATTTTGAGATGCTCGGCAAGGTCTTCCTTGCGCCCCGCTGCAACGACCGGAGTCGCTCCGACTACGGTGATGGTCGCGAGTTCGGCAATATCGAGTGTGAAAAGTGATTCAAGACCTCCGGTTAAACGCTGATCGAGTCGCCGAAAAGGGAGTCTCACCCTAGCCATTGCCATTTTCCCTTTGGTCGTGACGACGCACAATTGTCACTGCCGAGATTCTATTTGAAAAGCCGAAGTTCCGTTAAATTTAAACGATCCGTCGAAGTCACCTGTACGCGGGACCAATAGCCGGTAAACTCGTCTCGATCCATTGCTTGAAAGTCAGCTATTATTTTCCCATAATTTTCCGATAGCGTGTTATCTGAAGGGTCGAGACGCGTAATCAAGACAAGCCCTGTCGGCGCGCTGTCTATGATTGTGAGTGAGAGGTCTGGGCGATATTTCTGCAAGGTGGGGATCATCTTCCACACATCGCCTGCCCACCAGCCTGGAAACGCCGAGTGAGGATGGTTGGCATCAGCCATGTCCCGGGACGTCATATAGAAGCCGGGTGGCAAACAATCGTGCAAAGCGATGACTGAATCGGGAGCGCAGTGCTTTTCGGTGTTTATGAAGTCCCGAAGCAGAAACTCGAATAAATGCATGCCGTCGAGAAAGGCAAGATCGATGGATCGTCCGAATATGGTTGACGGATTGTGATTCTCAAAAAAGACATCGCTCGTTTGCTGAAATAGCTGGCAAATCGGTTTGCCACCTATAATGTTTGTCTCGCATCTGAAACGCGGATCAACACCGATCGTCGCGCATTCTGCTAACTTTATAGTATCGCCAAATTGGACACCAATCTCAAAATATGTCGTTGGTTTCGTCTTTTTGTGGATGTCTTCCAGCAAGTTAACATAAGACTTTCCTGAAACACGCTCTCTGAAGTCGACGTCCTGCATCGCTGACTCTCCTCTAGTCTGCCTTAGCAGTGGAGCGTCCCGCCCAGAGTCCGACTGCATGCCATCCGATGACACATCTATTTTGCCCTAGCGCGACAGGCAACATGTGAATTGATTCTTTTCGGACGAGTATGGTTTCAAAAAAACTCTGGCTCTCCCGCCCGCTCCGCGCTAAGGCCATAACCGGGTAACGGGGGTAGGGGATTTGCAGTCCAGGGTGGTGCCGGCGATGGCTGGTCCGGTGACGTTCTGGTGCCAATCTCTCCACGCCTGGAGTCCAGTACTACCCGATGACCGCCTATGTAGAAGCCGTATCGGAACTTCGACCGAGGATGCGGCGCGCCATCATCATGGCCCAGGACCTCGTCATGGTCCTGGTCGCGGTCGCTCTTAGCCTCATCCTGTCGCAGTCGCGGCTGTCCTTCGACGCGTTCTCCGCCAGTGGGCTGGCCTGCTGGGTGCTCATCGTGCTCGCCGCCCATCTGTTGTTCCGCACTTGCGGTCTCTACAACACCGTCTGGCGCTTTGCCTCCACGCCCGATTTCTTCAACATCCTCAAGGGCTGCGGCAGCCTGACGGTGGTGCTCTATCTGGCCTCGCTTGCCTTCCGCTTCTTTTTCCAGCCGGTCGCCGGCCTCAACGAGCGCCAGTTCATCGTCTTCTTCCTGGTCTCCTTCACCATCATCTCGGCGCCCAGGCTCTATTATCGCTTCCTGCGTGATGGCGCGAGCTGGCGCATCCTGCGCCGTGCTGCCGGCGATGCCTCGACCAAGCAGGCGCTGTTCATTGGCCGGCTGAGCGAGGCCGACGTGATCGTCCGCTTCATCCGCACGGCCCAGCCGTCCGAATATGCCATCTCTGGCATCATGGCCACCGAGAGCGATGCGCCGCTCGGCACGCAGATCCAGGGCGTCCCGGTCGTTGCGCTGCGGCCGCGGCTGGTCGAAGTGCTGGAAGACTATGTCAAGGGCACGGAAAGCCTCGACCTCCTGATCTTCGGACAGGGGGTCGAGCGCGAGATCGAGGACTATGCCGAGCTTGTGCGCGTCGCCCGCCATAGCGGCATCGGCGTTGTCCAGTTTTCCGGCCTGTCGGAACTGGGGCAGGGCGGCAAGCTGGTTCTCGATGCCGTCGAGATGGAAACCATCATGCGCCGTTCGGCGGTTGCCACCGATACCACGCGCATCGGCGCTTTCGTGGGCGGCAAGCGTGTGATGGTCACTGGCGGCGCCGGCTCGATCGGCCGTGTGCTCGTCAAGCGCGCGCTGGAGCTGGGCGCCGAGGCGGTGCTGGTGGCCGACAATTCCGAGTTCGGCATTTTCCAGCTCGATCAGCTGATCGACGACGGCGACCGCGACCGGCTGACCAGCCGCATCGTCGACGTCACCGACCGGCCCCACATGACGCGCCTCGTCAACGAGTTCAAACCCGCCATCATCTTTCACGCCGCGGCGCTGAAGCATGTGCCGCTGCTCGAGGAGAACTGGGAAGCGGCAATCGAGACGAATGTCTTCGGCACGCTCGCCTGCGCCGAGATCGCCGCCGAATGCGGGGTGCCGCAGTTCCTGCTGATTTCCAGCGACAAGGCCGTCGACCCGACTTCGGTGCTGGGCGTCACCAAGCGGGCGGCCGAGCAGGTCGTCTCCTCGCTGCATGAAGCCCAGGCAGCAGCGTCGCCGCCGCGTGCCGGCGCGGCGAACGGCCATGCCGGCGCTCCCGGTCTACGTCATTCAGGCACGAAATTCATCGCCGTGCGCTTCGGCAACGTCTTCGGCTCCAACGGCTCGGTGGCGACCATCTTCCAGGCGCAGATCGAGGCCGGCGGCCCGGTCACCATCACCGACCGGCGCATGACCCGCTATTTCATGACCGTGGCCGAGGCCGTCGATCTCGTCATCATGTCGGCAGCCGACGCCGAGCAGCGCCAGGGCGCGGACGACTACGCCATCTACATGCTCGACATGGGCAAGCCCGTGCCGATCCTCGAAGTCGCCGAAACCATGATCCGCATGGCTGGCAAAAGCCCTTACACCGACATCCCGATCCGCTTCACCGGCATCAGGCCTGGCGAGAAGCTGCACGAGACGCTGCACGCCGAGAACGAGGACGTGGTCAAGCTCGACATCGCCAAGATCTTCGGCCTCAGGACCGGCGTCATCGAATGGCCGAGGATCGAGGCGGCCCTGCCGGCGCTGGTGGCCGCCATGCACGATCGCGACAAGGCGGCGGCGCTTGCCATCCTGGGCGGGCTCTACGGGGCGGAAGAAGACATTGGCGGCGCGCGCGAAGAGGCGGCATCGAAAACAGCCGGACGGGTCGGCTAAGCATGTCTCCCGAAAGTGGAAACCGGTTTCGGGATAAAGACATGCAAAGCGCATATGCGCTTTAAACCTGTGCCGCGCGCCCGCAATTGGCTATCGAAACCTGTTCAAACACCCTACGGGCAAGTGATTCCAGAGCCGTGACCAGAAAAGATCAGCGCGTGGCCGTTCTCATGGGCACGAAGGACGGCGCAGCCTATATCGGCGAACAATTGGAATCCCTGCTTGCGCAATCCTGGCCGCTCGTCGATCTCTGGGTCTCCGACGACGGCTCGTCGGACGCCACGGCCGCGACCGTCGAGGCGTGGCGATCCCGCTGGGACAAGGGTTCCCTTACGCTTGTGGAAGGCCCGCGAAAGGGTTTCGCCGCCAATTTCCGCTCGATGATCATCGATCCGCGCATCGATGCCGACTACTATGCCTTTTGCGACCAGGACGATGTCTGGGAGCCGGATCGGCTGGAGAGCGCCATCCGCTGGATGGAGGGAGAGGATATGGAAACGCCGCTCCTGTTCTGCTCGCGCACGGCGACCGTTTCGCAGACCGGCGTTCCGGCCGGCTACTCGCCGCTCTTTCGTCGCCCCCCGTCCTTCCGCAATGCGCTGGTGCAAAGCATCGCCGGCGGCAACACCATGCTCTTCAACCGCAAGGCGCGCGACCTTCTGGCGAGAGCATCGGCCAGAACCGAGTTCGTCAGCCATGACTGGTGGGCCTATCTCATCGTCACCGCCGCCGGCGGCAAGGTCCGCTACGAGCCGCGGCCGCTGGTCAGATACCGCCAGCACGATGCAAATCTCGTCGGCGCCAATGTCTCGTGGAGAGCGAGGTTTTCAAGGTTGGGACGCCTGGCCCAGGGCCAGTTCGCCACCTGGACGGACACCAACCTGCGCGGCCTCGCCGTCAACCGCGACCTCGTCGCGCGCGATGCAGCACTTTGCCTTCGCCTGTTCATCAGGGCGCGCAAGGGCAACATCTTCAAGCGCTTCAGCCTGCTCGGCAAAAGCGGCGTCTACCGGCAGACATTCATGGGGACGCTCGGGCTCTATGTCGCTTTCCTTTGGCGCCGGATCTGAGCCATGACCGCGAAGCGCGCGCTCGACCTAGCGGTCGCCGTTCCGATGCTGGTGGTGGCAGCTCCCGTCCTGCTTGTCGCGATGCTGGCAATCCGGGCAACGTCGGCCGGCCCCGCCATCTTCTCGCAGGTCCGCGTCGGTCAGGGAGGCGCCCTCTTTGCCTGCCGCAAATTGCGCACCATGTATCGCGCAACGCCTTCCTTGCCCACGCACGAGGCGCCGGCCGGTTCGGTCACCGCGGTCGGCAAGGTGCTGCGGGCAACCAAGATCGACGAATTGCCGCAGCTCTGGAACGTGCTCAGGGGCGAGATGAGCCTTGTCGGGCCGCGCCCATGCCTGCCGACCCAGGCGGAACTGATCGAACGCCGAAAGGAACTGGGCGTGCTCGCCACACTTCCAGGCATCACAGGGCTCGCGCAGATCAGGGGCATCGACATGTCCGATCCAAGACTTTGCGCGGAAACCGATGCGGCCTACATCAAGGTCGCCTCGGCAGGCCTCGACTTCAAGATATTGCTGGGCACGTTCTTTCGCGCACGGAGCATTTGACCGTTTACGGATACGGCGAATCGCTCCTCTGCCGCGCCAGCTCCTCGAGTCGGCCGAGCGTATCGGTTTCCGGCACCCAGCCTTCCGAGATCAGCAGCGATGGGTCACAGATCTGCGTCGCCAAAAAGGCTTGCCATGATGCCTGTCTGCCAACCAGCGTGGCCGCCAGTCGCAACGGCCAGGCCGGCATGGGGAGAAGCCGGATGGGCCGGCTGTATCCGAGCCGGAACGCTCTGATGATTTCGGACATCGCAACCGGCGAAGCGTCGCTGAGCACATAGGTCGGGCGCGGCGGCGGGCGACGGATCAAGAGATGCGTCACGGCGCCGGCCACGGCGTCATGCGAGACGAGCGAGCGAACCGCCGTCAGGGCGGCTTTCGGCAGCGACAGGCCGGTGTCCGCGAGCCGCATCAGCCCGCGCAGGTTTCCCTTCATGCCTTCGCCATAGACCGGCGGCAGCCGAAGCGCCGTCGCGCCGTCACGTCCGGCCTTTGCAAAAGCCTCCAGCATTTTGATCTCGCCTTCGCGCTTGGAGCGCCCGTAGGCGCATTGCGGGGCAGGGGGCGTGGCCTCGTCGATGGCGCCGCTGAAACCGGCGCCCGCCACGGCGCGGATCGAGGAGAGATAGATGAAGCGCCCGTCGATGCGCGTGGCCGCCGCCTGGGCGAGCCGCCCGGTCAGGGTTGCGTTGACGGTTTGGAAGTCGGCCGGGCCGGCGCTGCGGTCATTGTTGAGCGCCGCGCAGTGGACGACATGCGTCACGTCGCGCATCAGCGCCAGAAAGGCTTCCTGCGGCGCATCGGCGGTGGGCAGCGCGACGGAGTCGTCCGCGCCTGCCAGCCGTTGCGGCAGGCGGGAGGCGATCCGTATGTCGAATCCGGCCTCGCGCAACCGGCTGACGACCCGGCGTCCAATGAAGCCTGTCGCGCCGGTGACCAGAACCTTCATGGTTGCGGGCTGGCGCCCGGCGCCATCGCAGGCGCGCTTTTCCCGGTCGGGGCGATCGTGCGCCCGGACGCAATGTATGTCCCCACAATCAGGAACACCATCAGCGTCGCGTCGAGGATGTCGTGGCCGACGAGGATGCCGGCCATTCCGCCGGTGAGATAGGTGATGGCCGCGACAAGCACCATCGTCGCGCCGAATCGCTCCACCGGATCGGCGCTGAGGCGCAGCGTCCGTGCCGCGTTCCAGGCGGCGACGATGAAGATCGCCGCCAGGGCCAGCGCCCCCACCAGGCCGGCCTCGACCATCGCCGTCAGGAAGCCGTTATGAAAATGGCTGAAGCCCGCGCTTAGGCCGAACTGGTCGTGAAAACCCTGCTTCATCAGCGCGCGGCTGGCCGTGATGCCATGGCCGAAAATCGGCATCTCGCGAAACGCGGCAAAGCCGATTTCCCACATCGCCACGCGCAGGCCGAGCGCCGTCGAATGGTCGCCATTGGCGTTCAGCGCATCCCAGTCGCTGACCAGGAAGTCGGTTCTATCCATCACGGCGCGGGAGCCGATGGCGGCGATCACCAGGGCGACCACGATGCCGATCGCCACGAAGCGCGCCAGGCTGGCGCCGGTGAACCGGCGGCGGTTGATGAGAAGCACGACGATGCTGGCAATCGGCACGGCCACCCAGATCATGCGCGACCCCGAATAGACAATCGCAATGGCTCCGGCCATCGCCGCCAGGACCAGCAGCTTCCAGCGCTTCTCGATACCCGACAGCACGCCGGCAAGGCATGTCATGACGGCAAGGCAGGTAACGGTCGCGAAGACGATCGGATTGCCGGCGCCGCCCTCCGCCCTGACACCGAGCCGATAGTACTGAAACACGGCCATCGCCAGCGCGCCGAAGCAGGCCGCGGTGCTGGCCAGAATGGCGATGCGTGCCAGCGCGCCCTTCTCGGTGATGCTCCAGGTCGAATAGGATATGGGGAACAGCAGGAAGGTGATCAGTGGCAGGAAAAACCGCAGATCGGCGGCCAGCGTGCCGTTGACGATCGAAGCCAGGACCATCGCCGCGCAATAGGCATAGATCGCCACCGTCAAGGCGAGTATCGGCCGGTCGATGTTGAAGCGTCGCCGTTTCGCGGCCAGCAGCATCGCGGACCACACACCACCGGCATTGAAAGCGATGCTGACCAGCGATCCAAGCACCGGTGGCGAAAAAAAGCAGATGATCGAGAAATAGATGTTGATCTGTGCGGGGGTGAGGTGGCGCCGGAGCGTTGTGAACGGGTTCAAATGCTTGCTTCGCAACTTCCAGCTTGCGCCCGGATCCTTGGAGCCAGCTGAAGGCCGCCTCGCCGATCTCCGTTTGCCGCGCC
Organism: Mesorhizobium sp. BH1-1-5; assembly: GCF_020165615.1. NCBI lineage: Bacteria > Pseudomonadati > Pseudomonadota > Alphaproteobacteria > Hyphomicrobiales > Phyllobacteriaceae > Mesorhizobium > Mesorhizobium sp. BH1-1-5. The sequence continues at coordinate 104,728 of NZ_JAIUIM010000022.1, read as the reverse complement.
TTGCCCGTCCCCCGAGCCCGTATAGCGGCTGGCGTCTCACTGCGATAGTGCGGTCGACGATGTTGCGGCAGAAATCCCCCTATCCGGCGAGGATCGGGAGACCCTGGAATGCTCCCGGCCGCCGCCGCCTTTCCCCGCTTCCGGCTTTTCAATGGCTCTGGCAGGATTTTCCGCTTTGCCGCCCATGCTTGGAAAATTCGTTCTCCAATGACCTCGCGCCGCGCCGGTCTTGCATTGTTATCGGCGGCGCCGATCTGGTAGAACGCCCGCACGAAACAGTTTGTCCGAAGTGAAATTTGCGCCGGGGCGGCATGGAATTGCGCCTCCAATGCAAGATTTCCGCTCGACGGCACGAGAGAACGCTCGACAGTCCATGAATATCGCGCTCACGCATCTGCAGCGGCTCGAGGCCGAATCCATCCACATCTTCCGCGAGGTCGCGGCCTCTTTCTCCAAGCCGGTGATGCTCTATTCGGTCGGCAAGGATTCTTCCGTGCTGATGCATCTGGCGATGAAGGCCTTCTACCCGGCCAAGCCGCCTTTCCCGTTCCTGCATGTCGACACCACCTGGAAGTTCCGCGAGATGATCGCCTTTCGCGATCAGATGGCGCAGAAGCTCGGCTTCGACCTTTTGGTCCATGTCAACGAGGATGGCGTGCGCGAGGACATCAACCCCTTCGATCATGGCTCCAACACCCACACCCATGTGATGAAGACGGTGGCCCTGCGCCAGGCGCTCGACAAATACGGCTTCGACGCCGCGTTCGGCGGCGCCCGCCGCGACGAGGAGAAGTCGCGCGCCAAGGAGCGTATCTTCTCCTTCCGCAACGCCCAGCATTCCTGGGATCCCAAGAACCAGCGGCCGGAAATGTGGAAGATCTTCAACACCCGCATCGCGCCGGGCGAGTCGATCCGCGTCTTCCCGCTGTCGAACTGGACCGAGCTCGACATCTGGCAGTACATCCTGCAGGAAAACATCCCGATCGTGCCGCTCTATTTCGCCAAGGAGCGGCCGGTGGTCGAGCGCGACGGCATGCTGATCATGAAGGATGACGATCGCATGCAACTGCGTCCCGGCGAAACGGTCGAGAACCGCCTGGTGCGCTTCCGTACGCTCGGCTGCTACCCGCTGACCGGCGCGATCGAATCGGAAGCCGATACGCTGGAGGCGATCGTTGGCGAGATGCTGACGGCGCGAACCTCCGAGCGCCAGGGCCGCCTCATCGACCGCGACGAGGCAGGCTCGATGGAAAAGAAGAAGCGCGAGGGTTATTTCTGATAATGCGCCACATCATGGCAAAGAGCCTCGCCCCGACCGACGGCATCCGCGACTACATGGCCGCGCAGGAGAAGAAGTCGCTGCTGCGCTTCCTCACCTGCGGCTCCGTTGACGATGGCAAGTCGACGCTGATCGGCCGTCTGCTCTCCGACACCAAGCAGATTTTCGAGGACCAGCTTGCCGCGCTCGAGAAGGATTCGCGCAAGCACGGCACCACCGGCGACGACATCGACTTCGCGCTGCTGGTCGACGGGCTGGAGGCGGAGCGCGAGCAGGGCATCACCATCGACGTCGCCTATCGCTTCTTCGCCACACCGAAGCGCAAGTTCATCGTCGCCGACACGCCCGGCCATGAGCAGTACACGCGCAATATGGCGACGGGCGCCTCGACCGCCGATCTCGCCATTGTGTTGATCGATGCGCGCCAGGGCGTGCTGCGCCAGACCAGGCGTCATTCGATCATCGCCTCGCTGCTCGGCATCCGTCACATCGTGCTTGCGGTCAACAAGATCGACCTCGTCGGCTTCGACGAGACCGCGTTCGACCAGATCGTCGCCGACTATGGCGAGTTCGCGAAAGACCTCGGCTTCGTTAGCGTGGTGCCGATCCCGATGTCGGCGCGCTTCGGCGACAACGTCACCAGCCGCTCCGAGCGCACGCCCTGGTATTCCGGGCCATCGCTGATCGAGCATCTCGAAACCGTGTCGGTCGACGAAGCCGCCGTCGAGCTGCCGTTCCGCTTCCCCGTCCAGTATGTGAACCGCCCGAACCTCGATTTCCGCGGTTTCGCCGGCACCATCGCCTCGGGCACTGTCTCGGAAGGAGACGAGGTCGTCGTCGCCAAGTCGGGCAAGGCGTCCCGGGTCAAGCGCATCGTCGCCCAGGGCGGCGATCTCGAGCATGCGGTCGCTGGCCAGGCGATCACGCTCGTCCTCGAGGACGAGGTCGAGGTGTCGCGCGGCAACCTGCTGGTGTCGCCGGCCGCGCGCCCGCAGGTCGCCGATCAGTTCGCCGCCAACATCGTCTGGTTCGACGAGCAGGCGCTGCTGCCGGGCCGCTCCTACGTATTGCGCACCGAGACCGACCAAGTCAGCGCCACCGTCACCGAGCTGAAATACCGGGTCAACGTCAACGACTTCGCGCATGAGGCGGCGAAGTCGCTCGACATCAACGAGGTCGGCGTCTGCAACCTCTCGACCCGCGCGCCGATCGCTTTCGATCCGTTCGCCGAGAACCGCACCACCGGCGCCTTCATCCTGATCGACCGCATCACCAACGCCACGGTCGGCGCCGGTATGATCCTGCATTCGCTTCGCCGCGCCGAAAACATCCACTGGCAGTCGCTCGATGTCGGCAAGCGCGGCCGCTCCGACCTGAAGAACCAGCGTCCGGCCGTGTTCTGGTTCACCGGCCTGTCCGGCTCCGGCAAGTCGACCATCGCCAACCTCTTCGAGAAGAAGCTGTTCGCGTCCGGCCGCCACACCTATATTCTAGACGGCGACAATGTTCGCCATGGCTTGAACCGCGACCTTGGCTTCACCGACGCCGACCGCGTGGAGAACATCCGCCGCGTCGCCGAGGTGGCGAAGCTGATGGCCGATGCCGGCCTGATCGTCATCGTCTCCTTCATCTCGCCCTTCAGTGCCGAACGGCGCATGGCGCGCGAGCTGATGGCCGAGGGCGAGTTCGTCGAGGTCTTCGTCGACACGCCGTTCGAGGAATGCGCGCGCCGCGACCCGAAGGGCCTCTACGCGCGGGCTCTGAGCGGCGAGATCAAGAATTTCACCGGCGTGGATTCTCCTTATGAGGCGCCACAGAATCCGGAAATTCACCTGAAGACCCTCGGCAGGAGCCCGCAGGAAATGGCGGAAGCGCTGGAACACTGGCTGACCGAGCGCGACATTGCCGAGGAGCAGTACGACAATGGCGGCGGTATCTGACGACGAGGCGATGCTGGGCGTGTTCGAGCGCCTGGCGCTCGATGCCGGGCGCGAGGTGATGCGCGTCTTCCATGAGGGCTGCGCCGTCGACAGCAAGGCCGACTCCTCGCCGGTGACCGAAGCCGACCGCGAAAGCGAGAAGATCATCCTCGCCGGCCTGCGCGCCGCCTATCCGGACATTCCCTGCGTGGCCGAGGAAGAGGTGGCGGCGGGCATCGCGACGCCCGATCTCGAAGGCGCCTTCTTCCTGATCGATCCGCTCGACGGCACCAAGGAATTCGTCAACCGCCGCACCGATTTCACCGTCAACATCGCGCTGGTCCGCCGCGGCGTGCCGGAAGTCGGCGTCGTTTTCGCGCCGTGCACGGGACGCTTTTTCTCCGGCCGGCCCGGCAAGGCCGAAGCGCTGAAGGTCGACGCCGACTATCAGGTTACCGGCCGCCGGCCGATCACGGTGCGGGCAGGGGGCACGCCGCTCGCCGTCGTCGCCAGCCGCTCGCACAACACGCCTGAAACCGACGCCTTCATCCGCGACCTCGGCGCCGCCGAGATCGTCTCGATCGGCTCGTCGCTGAAATTCTGCCTGCTCGCCGCAGCGGAAGCCGACATCTATCCGCGCTTCGGCCGCACCATGGAGTGGGACACGGCGGCAGGCGACGCGGTGCTGCGCGCCGCCGGCGGCATGACGCGCACCCTGGACGGCGCGCCGCTGGTCTACGGCAAGCGCAACCAGGCGAGCGACAGCGATTTCGCCAACCCGCATTTCATCGCGACGGGGAAGAGCGCGTAGTCGCACGTCGCCAATCTGTAGATCTTGGCGCGAAGCCCCCCTCTCTGCCCTGCCGGACATCTCTCCTCAAGGGGGGAGATTGGCAGTTTCAGCGCGTCGCTCACTCTTTCAACGTTGAAAGTTGGCGAAAGCCTGCGTGACATCCGATCTCCCCCCTTGAGGGGGAGATGCCCGGCAGGGCAGAGGGGGGGCTTCGCGCCGACCTTTCAGGCTGCGGCTACATGCGCCGAGTTCGAGCCGATGTAATTGCGGATCGTCTCGATGATGCGGTCCTGGTCGGCCTCACTCAAATACGCGTGCATCGGCAGGCAAAGAATCTGCTTCGGCAGCGCTTCCGAGACGGCGAGGCCGGTCGGCGTGCGCGGGCAGTCCTTGTAGGCCACCTGTTCGTGCAGCGGCTTCACGTAGTAAATCACCGACGGGATGCCCTTTTCGCCGAGATGCGCCTTGAGCCCGTCGCGCTTCGGCGTCTCGATCGCATATTGTGCCCAGGCCGAGCGGCCATGGCCAAGATTGCGCGACGCCTTGACGATGTCGCCGAGGCCCTTGGCGTAACGGTCGGCCACGACTTGCCGCGCCACCATCTCGTCCTCGAGGATCGCGAGCTTTTCGATCAGGATCGCCGCCTGCAGCGTGTCGAGGCGCGAATTGATGCCGATGCGGACATTGTCGTATTGCGTCTCGCCCTTGCCGTGGAAGGCGAAGGAACGGAGCTTGTCGGCCAGCGCGCCGTCATTGGTGAACATCGCGCCGCCGTCGCCGTAGCAGCCAAGCGGCTTGGCCGGGTAAAAACTGGTCGAGCCGACATGGCCGAAGGCGCCGCACATCTTGGCGTCGGCGGAACCGCCCATCGACTGGGCGGCGTCCTCGATCACCAGGAGGTTCTCGCGATTGGCGATCGTCATGATCGCGTCGTAGTCGGCGGAGAGCCCGAACAGGTCGACGGGAATGATCGCCTTCGGCTTCAGCCTTCCTTCCTTCTTGATCATCTCGATCGCCGCCTCGAGGCTGGCGATGTCGATGTTGTAGGTGTCGCGGTCGACGTCGACGAAGACCGGCTCGGCCTTGGCCAGCGCCACCACTTCGGCCGTCGCGGCAAAGGTGAAGCTCGGCACGAACACCGCGTCGCCCGGGCCGATGCCGGCGGCAAACAGCGGCAGGAGCAGCGCGTCGGTGCCGTTGGCGCAGGCCACCACATGCTTGACGCCGATATAGGCGGCCAGCTTGTTCTCGAATTCTGTGACCTGGGGTCCCAGGATATAGCGGCCTTCCTCGACAACCTTGTCGATGGCGCCCTTCAGCCGGTCGCGGATACGTTCGCGCTGCGCGCCAAGATCGATGAACTGCATGTCGGCCTCGAAACTGCCTGTAAAACCGGCCCGCTGGTAACAGACTTGAACCGGCTGAGAAAGCCGGTGGCGGCGGGCACGAATTGCCGATGTGTCTCAGCCTTTTACCGATTTTGCCGGCGCAATGCCTGAAAAAGCCGGAAATCCGAGCTTTGAGAAGCGTTTTCCGGCCTCTCTTATCGCGCCGTTCCGTCGTCGGGAAACATAAAGTGATCGGCCGGGGAGGGCGGTTTCACGCCCATCCCGCCGCCGGATCAGGCGATCTCGTGCCGCCAGGGCGGATTGGCGCCGGCCCGCGAAACCGTCACCGCCGCCGCCTTGGCGCCGAGCTCCAGCGCCTTGCGGATCGCGTCCTGCTGCAGGTCGCCGATCGCAGCCTTGGTGAGCAGGCCCTGCTCATGCAGCGAGGCCAGAATGCCGGCATTGAAGGTGTCGCCGGCGCCGACCGTGTCGATGACCTTCACCTTCCGCGGCATGACCGTGACCTTGTGCGCCTTGCTGTAGCCGACGGCGCCTTCGCTGCCATGCGTGACGACGATCAGCTTTGGCCCGCGATCCAGCCAGTTGCGCACCACGTTCTCGTGCGAGCCGGCCTCGTCGAACCATTTGAGGTCCTCGTCCGAGAGTTTGACGATGTCGGCCATCGCCATCATCTCGCGGATGCGCCGCAGATGCTTGGCCTTGTCCGGGATGAAGTTCGGCCGGATGTTGGGGTCGAGCATCATCACCCGGCTCCCGTGCTCGCGCCGCATGAACTCCTCGTAGGCCGATCCGGCAGGTTCGGAGATCAGGCTGATGGCGCCGAACAGCATCGCTTCGATCTCGGTCCCGAGCTTCGGCAGGTCCTCGATGGTCAGCATGCGCCCGGCGGTGTTCTCGTCATAGAAGGTGTAGGTCGCCTGGCCGTTGGTGAGCCGCACGAAGGCGAGCGTGGTCGGACGTGGCGAGGTGTGCGCATAGGTGGAACTCACCTTGCTCGCGCCGAGCGCCTCGCGGAACTGGCCGCCGAACAGGTCGGAGGAGAGGCCGGAAAAGAAGCCTGCCGGCGCGCCGAGCCGGCCGAGCGCGATCGCCGAGTTGAACACCGCGCCGCCGACGTAAGGCGCGAAGGCCGCTTCGCCTTCCGTCGTGGTGCGCGGCAGCATGTCGATCAGGGCTTCGCCACAGCAAAGGATCATGTCGTCTTGGTCTCCGGCGGATGGATCACGCCCTTGCGGATGATGATGTTGGCAAAGAGCCTGGGTTCGCTGGTCGCCACGATCGCGTGCGCGGCCTTGACGCGTGCATAAAAGTCGGGCCCGGCCAGCGCAACCACCTTGTGGCCCGGCGCGCGCCTGGCGCAGACCGCTTCCATCTCGCGGTGCACCGGGTCGGCGAGCGTCGGGTCGCCCTTCACCGAGGCCCGGAACAGCGCCTCCGGCACCGCTTCATCTACCGGCAGCACGCTGAGCACGGCGTCGAGGACGGCAATGACCTGGTGGCCGTCCGCGCGGATCAGCCGCCGCGCCTGTTCCTCGGCCGGATAATTGCCGTCGACGATGGCGATCTCGTCGCCATGGCCCATTGCCCTGAGCGTCGCCAGGAACTGTGGCCCGAGCAGCGACGGGATGCCGATCAGCATGTCAGGCGCCCCCGGACGTGTTCGGCCCGATCAGGAAGCGCTCGGACAGCGGCAGGCTGGCGCCGCCCATGGCGCGAGCGTGGATGCCGACCGTCCCCTCGCGCACGATGGGCAGCTTCAGTCCTTCGGCATCGATGCGGGCAATCGCTTCCGTCACGGCATCGACCAGCCGGCGCCGCACGTCGAGCGGCATCCAGCCATCGATGACCGCCGCTTCGAAATCGATGACCGACGAGGCCGCGACGATGGCATAGGCAAGCGCCCGCGAGGCGCTGGCGATCCATTCGTCAAGATCGGCGCCGATCTCGCCCCATTCCTGCGGCGAGGTCCAAAGATAGGAGCCGTCGATGCCCTTGGCCGAGAGCGCCCTTTCCAGCATCGCGATCGAGGCGACGTCGATGAGCTGCGTCGGCTTGCCGTCCGGCCCCGGCACCGGCATCGAGCCCAGCGCGCCGGCGTTGCCTTTCGGCCCGCTGTAGAGGCGGCCGTTGAGCACGATGCCGCCGCCGGCGAAGGCGCCGATGTAGAAATAGACGAAATCGCGCGCTCCGCCCGCCCGCCCGAAGACCAGCTCCGCGCCACAGGCCGACGTCGCGTCGTTCTGCAGGTAGACGGGAAACTCGCACTGACCCTGGATGTCGGTACGGATGTCGCGATGGCGCCATTCGTCCATGATCTCGCGCGGCGCGCCGGCGGTGTCGACCCAGTTCCATAGCTCGAACGGCATGGCGATGCCGAGCCCGGCGATGCGCTTGTCCTGAGCCGGCGTAAGCGCGCCACGCATCGTCTTGATGCCGGCGGTGACGAACTCGACGGTCTCGCGCGGTGCGGGATAGCGGTAGGAATGCTGCAGCATGGCGCGCACATTGCCGAGGAAGTCGATCAGAACGAGCTCGGCGCTGCGGCGGCCGATCTTGAGCCCGATGAAGAAGGCGCCTTCGGGGTTGAGCGCCATCGGGATCGAAGGTTGGCCGATCTTGCCGCGCAGCGGCGCCTGGCGCACGAGCAGCTTGTCTTCCTCGAGCTCGCGCATGATGACCGACACCGTTTGGGCCGACAGGCCCGTCATGCGCGCGATGTCGGATTTAGCCAGGCTGCCATGCTGGCGCACCAGGGACAGCACGAGCCGCTCATTGTGGTCGCGCATGCCGCTCTGGTTGGTGCCGCGATGCAGCCGGCTTTCCAAAGCCTCGGGCGAACCGTGCCTCGCAATGCCGGTCTCCACCCCTGTTCCTCCCGTCTGTTTCCCCTCGATGCTTTTCGTTCAGAATGAGTGAACAGCGCAAGAGTGTCAATAATAAATAAGAGTGATTTAATTATTGACAGCGGTTGCGGACTGGTGTCTTTTTGACATCGCGCCCACGCTGGGAGAACTTCGGTGGGCGCTCCGCAGGCGCCGGTTGGCCGGCGCCGGAGTGGTTCACTGGGAGGAAATCATGCGTAAATGGACTATCCTGAAGGCGGCCGTTGCCGGCCTCGCCTTTTATGGTGCGATGGCCACGGCCTCGTATGCCGCCGACATCGTCGGCCTGATCACCAAGACCGAGGGCAACCCGTTCTTCGTCAAGATGCGTGAAGGCGCGCAGGCCAAGGCCAAGGAGCTCGGCCTGACGCTGCAGACTTTCGCCGGCAAGTTCGACGGCGACAATGACAGCCAGGTCGCGGCCATCGAGAACCTGATCTCGGCCGGCGCCAAGGGCTTCGCCATTGTGCCGAGCGATTCGAGCGCCATCGTGCCGACCATCAAGAAGGCGCGCGACGCCGGCCTTCTGGTCATCGTGCTCGACACGCCGCTCGATCCGATCGATGCCGCCGACGCCACTTTCGCCACCGACAACTTCAAGGCCGGCGAGCTGATCGGCGAGTGGGCCAAGGGCACGCTGGGCGACAAGGCCTCGGCCGCCAAGATCGCCTTCCTCGATCTCGCCACCAACCAGCCGACCGTCGACTATCTGCGCGACCAGGGCTTCATGAAGGGCTTCGGCATCGACATCAAGGATCCGAAGAAATACGGCGACGAGGACGATGCCCGCATCTGCGGCCATGAGATGACCGGCGGCGCCGAGGATGGCGGCCGCACCGCCATGGAGACGCTGCTGCAGAAATGCCCGGACGTGAACGTGATGTACACGATCAACGAACCGGCGGCGGCCGGCGGGTACCAGGCGCTCAAGGCGGCCGGCAAGGATGACGGCTCGGTGCTGGTGGTTTCGATCGACGGCGGTTGCCCGGGCGTCAAGAACGTCGCGGCCGGCGTCATCGGCGCGACCTCGCAGCAATACCCGCTGAAGATGGCCGCCATGGCCATGGAAGCGATCGAGAAGTTCGCCAAGACCGGCGAGAAGCCGAAGCCGACCCCCGGCAAGGAGTTCTTCGACACCGGCGCCACGCTGATCACCGACAAGCCCGTCAACGGCGTCGAGTCGATCGACAGCAAGAAGGGCGCGGAACTTTGCTGGGGCTGATGCCTTCCTGGAGCATGATCCCGAAAAGCGGGAACCGGTTTTCGGGAAAGATCATGCTCCAACAAAGAGTTGGATCAGGATGGCATTCGACCGAATGTCGTACTGATTTACCCGCAAATACGGATTAAACTCACTGAAAGGGCGGCTCCGGCCGCCCTTTCCCGAAACACGGGATCCTGGGAGGGGATAAAGATGAGCGACGACGCAACCGGCTCGGTCTCGGCCGAGCGCGGCCTTAAGGGCCATGACCAGTCCGTGGCCAGCTTCGACGAAGACCGGGGCTCGGCCCTGAAGAGCGTCCAGCGCTTCCTGCATGAATATCCTACGGCCGTCCCGTTCATTGTCCTGGTCATCGGCGTTTTGATTTTTTCCGTCGCCGCCGGCGGTCGCTTCTTTGCGCCATTCAATCTTTCGCTGGTGCTGCAGCAGGTCACCATCATCGCCTTTCTGGGCATCGCCCAGACGCTGGTCATCCTGACCGCCGGCATCGATCTTTCGGTCGGCGCGATGATGGTGCTGTCGTCCATCGTCATGGGCAGGCTGACCGTCACCTACGGCGTGCCCGTCGAATTGAGCTTCGTGCTGGGCCTGCTGACCGGCCTTGTCTGCGGCCTGATCAACGGTGTTCTGGTGGCGGTGATCAAGCTGCCCCCCTTCATCGTCACGCTCGGCACCTGGAGCGTCTACGGCGCGATGGTCATCTACGTCTCGCATTCCGAGACCGTGCGCGCCCAGGATATCGAGGCGGCCGGACCGCTGCTGCAGTGGCTGGGACATACGATCAGATTGGGTGGCGGTGCCGTGCTGACTTACGGCGCGATCGCCATGATCCTGACGGCAATCATCATCTGGTACGTGCTGAACCGCACCGCATTCGGCCGCCACGTCTACGCTACCGGCGATGACGACGAGGCTGCGCGCCTTGCCGGTATCAACACGCGCGGTGTGTTCATCGCCGTCTACACGCTGGCCGGCTTCATCTGCGCCGTTGCCGCCTGGGCGCTGATCGGCCGTATCGGCGCGGCGAGCCCGCTCGGCAACCAGACCGCCAATCTCGATGCCATCACCGCCGTGGTGATCGGCGGCACCTCGCTGTTCGGCGGCCGCGGCTCGATCGTCGGCACGCTGTTCGGGGCGTTGATCGTCGGCGTCTTCCGCAATGGTCTGGCGCTCGCCGGCGTCGATTCGCTCTGGCAGGAGTTCACCGTTGGTATCCTCATCATCCTCGCCGTCACCATCGATCAGTGGATCAGGAAGATTTCGGCATGAGCACGCAGCCCATTCTTCAAGGAAAAGGCCTCAACAAGCGCTACGGCCGGGTCGTCGCGCTCGACAATGCCGATTTCGACCTGATGCCGGGCGAGATCCTTGCCGTCATCGGCGACAACGGCGCCGGCAAGTCGACGCTGGTCAAGGCGCTGTGCGGCGCGGTCATTCCGGACTCCGGCACGATCGAGCTCAACGGCCAGCCGGTGCATTTCCGCTCGCCGATCGAGGCGCGCATGGCCGGCATCGAGACCGTCTACCAGAACCTGGCGCTGTCGCCGGCGCTGTCGATCGCCGACAACATGTTCCTCGGCCGCGAGCTGCGCAAGCCAGGCTTTGCCGGACAGTGGCTGCGCCGGCTCGACCGCTCCGCCATGGCGCGTATCGCCCGCGAGAAATTGTCCGAGCTCGGGCTGATGACCATCCAGAACATCAACCAGTCGGTCGAAACGCTCTCGGGCGGCCAGCGCCAGGGTGTCGCCGTGGCTCGCGCGGCGGCCTTCGGCAGCCGCGTCGTCATCATGGACGAGCCGACTGCGGCGCTCGGCGTCAAGGAAAGCCGCCGCGTGCTGGAGCTGATGCTCGACGTCAAGAAGCGCGGCCTGCCGATCGTGCTCATCTCGCACAACATGCCGCATGTCTTCGAGGTGGCCGATCGCATCCACATCCATCGCCTGGGCCGTCGCCTCGCCGTCATCGATCCGAAACAATATACAATGTCCGACGCCGTCGCCTTCATGACCGGAGCCAAGGCTCCGCCAGAGGTGTTGGCAGCCTGATCGCGCCGCATTGTCGTGGGAATGGTGAGCGTGGCCTGCTTAAATCGATTGAACCTATGCTGCAACGCACTAAGATAGGCTGGGAGGAACGGTGAAAGCCGCTATGATCAGGCCAGTTGAACGAGAGGCGAAATGACATCCGCCATGACGATCGAAGTCCCCGTCCTCGACAATCCAGACCCCAAGACGCTCGCCGAAGAGGTCTTGCTGTCGCTCAAATACCGGGTCGGCAAGGATACCACCGTCGCCACGCCCTATGACTGGCTGACGGCCTCGATCAAGGTGGTGCGCGACCGCATCGTCGACCACTGGATCCAGGCGACCAAGGAAGCCTACGACCAGCAGGAAAAGCGCGTCTACTACCTTTCGCTGGAATTCCTGATCGGGCGCCTGATGCGCGACGCCTTCTCCAATCTCGGCCTGATGGAGAACATGCGCGAGGCGCTGTCCTCGCTCGGCGTCGACCTCGACCTGATCGCGGGCCTCGAACCGGACGCGGCGCTCGGCAATGGCGGCCTCGGCCGTCTCGCCGCCTGCTTCATGGAGAGCATGGCGACCGTCGACATCCCCGCCCATGGCTACGGCATCCGCTATGCCAACGGCATGTTCCGCCAGGAAATCCAGGGCGGCTGGCAGGTCGAGCTGCCGGAGACCTGGCTCGACCACGGCAACCCCTGGGAGTTCGAGCGGCGCGAGCGCTCCTTCGAGGTCGGCTTCGGCGGCTCGGTGGAATCGATCACCTCCAAGGACGGCCGGCTCGAACGCCACGTCTGGAAGCCGACCGAGCATGTCCTCGCCGTCGCCTACGACACGCCCGTCGCCGGCTGGCATGCCAGGCGCGTCAACACGCTGCGGCTCTGGTCCGGCATGCCGATCGACCCGATCCTGCTCGACAAGTTCAATGCCGGCGACCACATCGGCGCGCTGGCCGAAAGCAACAAGGCCGACGCGCTGTCGCGCGTGCTCTATCCGGCCGATTCCCACATGGCCGGGCAGGAGTTGAGGCTGCGGCAGGAGTATTTCTTCTCCACCGCCTCGCTGCAGGACATCGTCCAGCGTCATCTCAGCCAGTATGGCGACCTGAAATCGCTGCCCGACAAGGCGGCGATCCACTTGAACGACACCCATCCCGCGGTCGCCGTGCCGGAGCTGATGCGGCTGCTGATGGACGTCCACGGCATGGACTTCGACCAGGCCTGGGATATCACCAAGCGCACTTTCGGCTACACCAACCACACGCTGCTGCCAGAGGCGCTGGAAAGCTGGCCGGTGCCGCTCTTCGAGCGTCTGCTGCCGCGCCACATGCAGATCGTCTACGCCATCAACGCGCAGGTGCTGCTCGAGGCCCGCGCCACCAACCAGTTCTCCGGCGATCAGATCGCCCGGATCTCGCTGATCCAGGAAAATGGCGACCGCCGCGTGCGCATGGGCAATTTGGCATTCGTCGGCTCGCATTCGATCAACGGCGTCTCGGCGCTGCACACCGAGCTGATGAAGGAGACGGTGTTCGCCGATCTCCACAAGCTCTATCCCGATCGCATCAACAACAAGACCAACGGCATCACGCCCAGGCGCTGGCTGATCCAGTGCAATCCGGGTCTGACCTCGCTTGCCCGCGAGGCGATCGGCGACCGCTTCATGGACGACATCGAGGCGATCAAGGACCTCGATTCGCTCGCCGGCAACGCGGCTTTCCGCGAAAAATTCGCGGCGGTGAAGCGGCAGAACAAGGTGAGGCTCGCCAACCTGATCGCCGACCGGCTCGGCATTCGGCTCGACCCGTCGGCGCTGTTCGATATCCAGGTCAAGCGCATCCACGAATACAAGCGCCAGCTGCTCAACATCCTCGAGGCGATCGCGCTCTACGACCAGATCCGCTCGCATCCCGAGCGGGACTGGATGCCGCGGGTCAAGATATTCGGCGGCAAGGCAGCACCCAGCTACCACAACGCCAAGCTGATCATCAAACTGGCCAACGACGTCGCGAAAGTCATCAACGGCGATCCGTCGGTGCGCGGCCTGCTGAAAGTGGTGTTCGTGCCGAACTACAATGTCAGCCTGGCCGAAGTGCTGATGCCCGCCGCCGATCTTTCCGAGCAGATCTCGACCGCCGGCATGGAAGCATCCGGCACCGGCAACATGAAGTTCGGCATGAACGGCGCGCTCACCATCGGCACGCTCGACGGCGCCAATGTCGAGATGAAGGAACATGTCGGCGCCGACAACATCTTCATTTTCGGCCTCACCACCGCCGAGGTCGCCGACCGGCGCAACAATGGCTACAACCCGCGCGGCATCATTGAGGCGTCCTCTGAATTGTCGCAGGCTGTCGCGGCGATCTCGTCCGGCGTCTTCTCGCCCGATGACCCCAATCGCTACCGCGACCTCATGAACGGGCTCTACAGCAGCGACTGGTTCATGGTGGCCGCCGACTTCGATTCCTACGCCGCCTGCCAGCGCGAGGTGGACCGCGTCTGGCGCGACAGTCCCGACTGGAACGCGCGCGCCATCCACAACGTTGCCCGCATGGGCTGGTTCTCGTCCGATCGCACGATCCGCCAATATGCGAAAGAAATCTGGAACGTACCCGTCTGATATGATTGCATGAGGCTACAAACAATGTGGCCCAGGTGTATTCTGTCCAACTGTGCTGGGCGGGTGCACCCAAAACAAAGGTGCCCGGGGAGGGCGACCGCTTGATGAGGAAGCCGCGCGCGACCGCTGCGACAAGCGGGCCGGACGGACTGGCGCCAGCCGGTGATGTCGCGGCGATTGTCGCCGGAACGCATGGCAATCCTTTCGCGGTTCTGGGCGTGCAGGAAGCCGGCAAGGGTTTCGTCGCGCGCTGCTTCGTGCCCAACGCTGAATTCGTCTCCGCCTATACGCTGACCGGCAAGGACGTCGGCGAGCTCTCCCGCCGCGACGATGCCGGCTTCTTCGAGGGCAAGGTCTCGATCCGCAAGCGCCAGCCGCTGCGCTATCACGCCAGGAACGCCGGCGGCGACTGGTGGCTGACCGATCCTTATTCCTTCGGTCCGGTGCTCGGCCCGATGGACGATTACTATATGGCCGAGGGTTCGCACTTGAGGCTCTTCGACAAGCTCGGAGCCCACATCATCGAACATGAGGGCGCCACCGGCGTGCATTTCGCCGTCTGGGCGCCTAATGCCAGGCGCGTCTCCGTGGTCGGCGCCTTCAACGACTGGGACGGCCGCCGCCACACCATGCGCGACCGCAGGGACACCGGCATCTGGGAATTGTTCATTCCCGATCTCGGCGCGGGCCAGCCCTACAAGTTCGAGATCATCGCGCCCGACGGGGTGCGCCTGCCGCTCAAGGCCGATCCGTTCGCATTCGAGTCGGAACTGCGCCCGGCGACCGCCTCGGTGACGGCGCCGCCCATGGCGCATCAATGGGGCGACGAGGCGCATCGCAATTATTGGCAGAAAGCCGACCCCAGGCGCGAGGCGATCTCGATTTACGAGGTCCATGCCGGTTCCTGGCAGCGCCGCGACGACGGCACGTTCCTCTCCTGGGACGAGCTCGCCGCGCGGTTGATCCCCTACGTGGTGGACACCGGTTTCACCCATATCGAGTTCCTGCCGATCTCGGAGCACCCCTACGACCCATCCTGGGGCTACCAGACCACCGGCCTTTATGCGCCGACGGCCCGCTTCGGCGATCGCGACGGCTTCGCCCGCTTCGTCGACGGCGCGCATCGCGCCGGCGTCGGCGTCATCCTCGACTGGGTGCCGGCGCATTTTCCGGTCGACGAGCACGGACTGGTGAAATTCGATGGCACCGCGCTCTACGAGCATGCCGATCCGCGCCAGGGTTTCCATCCCGACTGGAACACCGCCATCTACAATTTCGGCCGCCGCGAGGTGGTGTCGTTCCTCGTCAACAACGCGCTGTTCTGGGCGGAAAAGTACCATGTCGACGGCCTGCGCGTCGACGCGGTCGCCTCGATGCTCTACCTCGATTATTCGCGCAAGGCGGGCGAGTGGATTCCGAACGAGAAGGGCGGGCGCGAGAACCTGCATGCCGTCAGCTTCCTGCAGAAGATGAACAAGGAGCTCTACGGCCACCACCCCGGCGTCGTGACGATCGCCGAGGAATCGACCTCATGGCCGAAAGTGTCGCGTCCCGTGCACGAAGGCGGGCTCGGCTTCGGCTTCAAGTGGAACATGGGCTTCATGCATGACACGCTGGAGTACCTCTCCAAGGAGCCGATCTTCCGCAAGCACCACCACAACGACATTACCTTCGGCCTGACCTACGCTTTCTCGGAAAATTTCGTGCTGCCGCTCTCGCATGACGAGGTCGTGCACGGCAAAGGCACGCTGCTCAACAAGATGGCGGGCGACGACTGGCAGAAGTTCGCCACGCTGCGCGCCTACTACGCCTTCATGTGGGGCTATCCCGGCAAGAAGCTGCTGTTCATGGGCCAGGAATTCGCCCAGCGCCGCGAGTGGAGCGAAGAGCGCGCGCTCGACTGGAACCTGCTCGAATTCGCGCCGCATCGCGGCGTCTGGCAGACGGTGCGCGACCTGAACTATCTCTACCGCTCGCGCCCGGCGCTGCATGCGCGCGACTGCGAGCCGGAGGGCTTCTCCTGGCTGATCGTAGACGACCGCGACAATTCGGTCTTCGCCTGGCTGCGCAGCGCGCCGGACGGCAACCCGATCGCCGTCGTCTCCAATTTCACGCCGGTGCCGCGCGAGAACTATCGCGTGCCGCTGCCGAAGGCGGGAAAGTGGCGCGAAATCATCAATACGGATGCCACCGACTATGGCGGCTCCGGCATGGGCAATGGCAGCATGGTCGAGGCGAGCGGCGAAGGGGGCGGCGTCTCGGCGACGATGCTTCTGCCGCCGCTGTCGACGATCATGCTGGAATTCGTCACGGATTGAAGCAGATGATGTCTCATCCTGCTCTTGCAACGGTCCGGGCAGCTTGTTTGGGAGGGTAACAAAATGGCAGAGATCAAAAGAACCCAGCCGCTGGCACGCGATGCCATGGCCTATGTGCTGGCCGGCGGCCGCGGCAGCCGCCTCAGGGAACTGACCGACCGGCGCGCCAAGCCGGCCGTCTATTTCGGCGGCAAGACGCGCATCATCGATTTCGCCCTCTCCAATGCGCTCAACTCCGGCATTCGCCGCCTCGGCGTCGCCACCCAGTACAAGGCGCATTCGCTGATCCGCCACCTGCAGCGCGGCTGGAACTTCCTGCGGCCGGAGCGAAACGAAAGCTTCGACATCCTGCCTGCCTCGCAGCGCGTCTCGGAAACGCAGTGGTATGAAGGCACGGCCGACGCCGTCTACCAGAACATCGACATCATCGAGGCCTACGGGCCCGAATACATGGTCATCCTCGCCGGCGACCACATCTACAAGATGGATTACGAACTGATGCTGCGCCAGCACGTCGACGCCGGCGCCGATGTCACCGTCGGTTGCCTGGAAGTGCCGCGCATGGAGGCGACCGGCTTCGGCGTCATGCATGTCGACAAGAAGGACAACATCATCGCCTTCGTCGAAAAGCCGGCCGATCCGCCGGGCATTCCGGACAAGCCGGAATTCGCCCTGGCCTCGATGGGCATCTATGTCTTCAGGACCAAGTTCCTGATGGAACAGCTGCGCCGCGACGCCGCCGAGCCCGGCTCCAGCCGCGACTTTGGCAAGGACATCATCCCCTATATCGTCCAGCACGGTAAGGCGATCGCCCACCGCTTCGCCAAATCCTGCGTGCGCTCCTCGCATGAGTCCGAGCCCTATTGGCGCGACGTCGGAACGGTGGACGCCTATTGGGAAGCCAATATCGACCTCACCGACGTCACGCCCGAGCTCGACCTCTACGACCGCGACTGGCCGATCTGGACCTATGCCGAATTGAAGCCGCCGGCAAAGTTCGTGCATGACGAGGACGGCCGCCGCGGCGAGGCGATCTCCTCGCTCGTGTCGGGCGACTGCATCGTCTCCGGAGCCTCGCTGCGCCGCAGCCTGATCTTCACCGGCGCCCGCATCAATTCCTATTCCAAGCTCGAGGAAGTGGTGATGCTGCCCGACGTCCAGGTCGGCCGCAACGCGCGCCTCAAGCGCGTCGTCATCGACCATGGCGTGCAGATTCCGGAAGGGTTGGTGGTGGGCGAGGACCCGGTGCTGGACGCCAAGCGTTTTCGGGTGTCGGAAAAGGGCATCTGCCTGATCACCCAGGACATGATCAATAAGTTGTCGACTCCGTAGGGCCGATCAATAAGTTGTCGACCCCCGTAGGTCGATCAATAAGTTGTCACTTGGACCTGTCACTTAAAGATCGGAATGTGAGGCCCATGCAGGTTCTGTCGGTCACGCCCGAGATCTTCCCGCTGATCAAGACCGGCGGCCTTGCCGACGTGACCGGCGCCCTGCCGATCGCGCTGGCGGGGAAGGGCGTGGCGATGCGCACACTGGTCCCCGGCTATCCTGTGGTGATGGCGGCTTTCACCAAGAAGAAACCCGTCTACCAGTACCCTCTGCTGCAGGGCGGCAAGGCTTCGATCCATGCCGTCAAGATCGGCGATCTCGATCTCTTCGTGCTTGATGCGCCGCATCTCTTCGATCGCCAGGGCGGCCCTTACGGCACCGCTTCCGGCGCCGACTGGCCGGATAACTGGCGTCGTTTCGCGGCGCTCAGCCAGGTCGGCGGTGACATAGCCGGCGGCGCCATTTCCGGCTACCGGCCTGACCTTGTGCATGCCCATGACTGGCAGTCGGCGATGACGCTTGCCTATATGCGCTACGGCAAGGCGGTCGGCGTGCCGTCACTGATCACCGTGCACAACCTGGCCTTCCAGGGCCAGTTCGGCGCCGGCATCTTCGGCGAGCTCGGCCTGCCGGCCGTGGCGATGCAGCTCGACGGCGTCGAATATTATGGCGGCGTCGGCTTTCTCAAGGCCGGCCTGCAAGCCGCCTGGGCGATCACGACGGTAAGCCCGACCTATGCGCAGGAAATCCGCGCGCCGGAATTCGGCATGGGCCTCGACGGGCTGATCAACATGCGCGCCACCGATCTCTACGGCATCGTCAACGGCATCGATGTCGACATCTGGAATCCCGAGACGGACAAGCATCTGGTCGCCAATTATTCGGCCGAGACGCTCGCAGCGCGCGCCAAGAACCGCAAGGCCGTTGAGGAGCGTTTCGGCCTGGAGGCGGACGGCAGCCCGATCGTCTGCGTCATCAGCCGGCTGACCTGGCAGAAGGGCATGGATATCCTCGCCGCGGTCGTCGACGGCATCGTCGCCGCCGGCGCCCGCCTCGCCATCCTCGGTTCGGGCGATGCCGGCCTCGAAGGCACGCTGCTCGCCGCGGCCGCCCGCCATCGCGGCCGCGTCGGCGTCGTCGTCGGTTACGACGAAGGGCTTTCGCACACCATGCAGGGCGGCTGCGACGCCATCGTCATTCCGTCGCGCTTCGAGCCCTGCGGCCTCACCCAGCTCTACGGCCTGCGCTATGGCTGCGTGCCGGTCGTCGCCAGGACAGGCGGTTTGGCCGACACCATCATCGACGCCAACGAGGCCGCCTTGTCGGCCGGCGTCGCCACCGGCTTCCAGTTCGCGCCCAACAATGGCGGCGCGATGCTGCATGCCATCCAGCGTCTGGTCGAGGTTCACGCCAGGCCGGCGGTCTGGGCCTCGATCCAGCGCCAGGGCATGAAGGCCGATGTCTCCTGGGACAAGAGCGCCGAAAAATACGTCGAACTCTATCGCTTGCTGCCTTCGAAAAGGGCTGCCTGAGGCATGATCAGAACCGTCCCCACCAAACCCTATACCGACCAGAAGCCAGGCACGTCGGGCCTGCGCAAGAAGGTGCCGGTGTTCCAGCAGGAGCACTATGCCGAGAACTTCATCCAGTCGATCTTCGATGCGCTGGACGGGTTTGAGGGCAAGACGCTGGTGATCGGCGGCGACGGCCGCTTCTACAACCGCGAGGTCATCCAGAAGGCCATCGCGATTGCCGCCGGCAACGGCTTCGGCAAGGTGATGGTCGGGCAGGGCGGGATTCTCTCGACGCCGGCCGCCTCCAACATCATCCGCAAATACAAGACCTTCGGCGGCATCATCCTGTCCGCCAGCCACAATCCCGGCGGCCCGCATGAGGATTTCGGCATCAAGTACAATGCCGGCAATGGCGGCCCGGCGCCGGAAAAGATCACCGACGCGATCTTCGCCAAGTCGAAGGAGATCAAGAGCTTCAAGATCGCCGATATCGGCGCCATCGACATCGATAAAATCGGCACTGTCAAGGCCGGCGACATGACGGTCGAGATCTTCGACCCGGTCAAGGACTACGCCGAATTGATGGAAAGCCTGTTCGACTTCGATGCGCTGAGGAAGCTCTTCAAGTCGGGCTTCCGCATGCGCTTCGACGCCATGCATGCGGTGACAGGCCCGTACGCCAAGGAGATTATCGAGCATCGCCTCGGCGCGCCGGACGGCACGTGCCGCAACTTCAAGCCGCTGCCGGATTTCGGCGGCCATCACCCGGATCCGAACCTGGTGCACGCAAAACATCTCTATGACGAGATGATGGGACCCAACGCGCCGGACTTCGGCGCGGCCTCCGACGGTGACGGCGATCGCAATCTGATCATCGGCAGGGGCATCTTCGTCACGCCGTCGGACTCGGTCGCGATGCTTGCCGCCAATGCCAGGCTGGCGCCGGGCTACAAGGACGGCCTGAAGGGTATCGCCCGCTCCATGCCGACCAGCGGCGCGGCCGATCGCGTCGCCGAAAAGCTCGGCATCGGCATCTATGAGACGCCGACCGGCTGGAAGTTCTTCGGCAATCTGCTCGACGCCGGCATGGCCACCATTTGCGGCGAGGAAAGCGCCGGCACCGGCTCAAACCATGTGCGCGAGAAGGACGGCCTGTGGGCCGTGCTTTTGTGGCTCAACATCCTCGCCGCGCGCGGCGAGAGCTGCAAGCAGATCGTCACCGAGCATTGGGCAACCTACGGCCGCAACTACTATTCGCGTCATGACTATGAGGAGGTCGAGAGCGATCGCGCCAACGCGCTGGTCGACGAATTGCGCGCCAAGCTCGGCTCGCTGCCCGGCACCAGCGTACGCGGCTTGAAGATCGCCAAGGCCGACGATTTTGCCTATCACGATCCAGTCGACGGCTCGGTAAGCGAGCATCAGGGCATCAGGATCCTGTTCGAGGGCGGCTCGCGCGTCGTGCTCCGCCTCTCCGGCACTGGCACCTCAGGGGCGACGCTGCGCGTCTATATCGAGCGTTACGAGCCGGATAAGGCGCGCCACGACCTCGATACCCAGGAAGCGCTCGCCGATCTCATCGCCGCCGCCGACGACATCGCCGGCATCAAGAGCCACACCGGCCGCAACAAGCCGAGCGTGATTACTTGAGGGTGGCGCGGCGCGACTCCCCCTTCTCCCCTTGTGGGACAAGGTGTCGCCGAAGGCGACGGATGAGGGGTGCTCCAGCTTGGCGCAAACCGGCGCCCAGGACATCGACGCCTCATTCCTTCCAACACCCCTCATCCGTCTCGGCGCTGCGCGCCGATCCACCTTCTCCCACAAGGGGAGAAGGGAAGGCGCTTGCATGACCCAGCTCGGTGCCGCCATCACTCCCGAAGGCATCCGCTTCGCCGTCTGGTCCTCACCGGCTCGGCGTCTCTGGGTCTCGCTTTTCGACGGCAGCGGCAACCGTGAAACCGACCGCCTGGATCTGAAGCCGGAAGGCGAGGGCGTGCATGGGCTCCTTGTCCCCGGCCTTGGCGACGGGACCCGTTACGGCTTCCGCGCCGACGGCGACTATGCGCCGGAACGCGGTCTGTGGTTCGACCCGAACAAGTTGCTCACCGACCCCTATGCCATCGAGGTCGATCGTCCGTACCAGTATCACTGGCGGCTCGCCTCCAAACGCAATGAAAGCGCCGACACCGCCGCGCTGATGCCGAAGGCGGTAGCGCGGTCCCTGCCCAAACCGGTGCCGGCCAATCCGCCGCTGTTCCAGCCCGGCGGGCTGATCTACGAGCTCAATGTCCGTTCCTTCACCAGGCTGCATCCGGACGTGCCGGAGGCTGAGCGCGGCACGATCGCGGCGCTCGCCCATCCGGCCGTCGTCGAGCACCTGGAGCGTCTCGGCGTCTCCGCTGTCGAGCTGATGCCGATCACCGCGTCGATCGACGAGCGGCACCTGCCGCCATTGCGTTTGAGCAACGCCTGGGGCTACAACCCAGTCACCTTCATGGCGCTCGATCCGCGCCTGGCGCCCGGCGGCCTCAAGGAACTGCGCGAGACGGTCGCCGCGCTGCGCAAGGCGGGCATCGGCACGATCCTCGACCTGGTTTTCAACCATACCGGGGAGAGCGACCGGCTCGGGCCGACGCTGTCGCTGCGCGGGCTCGATGCGATGGCCTACTACCGGCATCAGCCGGACGGCAGGCTGGTCAACGACACCGGCACCGGCAACACCGTCGCCTGCGACCACCCGGTGATGCGCGAGATGGTGCTCGACACGCTCCGCCACTTCGTCCGCCTCGCCGGCGTCGACGGCTTCCGCTTCGATCTGGCGCCGGTGCTCGGCCGCGTCGAGGGCGCCTTCGATCCGGAGGCGCCGCTGCTCCAGGCCATCGCCGGCGACCCTGTGCTCGCCGACCGCGTGCTGATCGCCGAGCCCTGGGATATCGGTCCGAACGGCTATCAGTTCGGCAATTTCCGGCCGCCCTATCTGGAATGGAACGACCGCTACCGCGACGATGTCAGGCGCTTCTGGCGCGGCGATACCGGCGCGATCGGCTCGCTCGCAACCCGGCTCGCCGGTTCCTCCGATGTCTTCGGCAGGGACGGCCAACCGACGAGCCGTACCGTCAACTTTATCGCCGCGCATGACGGCATGACGCTAGCCGACATCGTTGCCTATGAGCGCAAGCACAACGAAGCCAATGGCGAGCAGAACCGCGACGGCCATAACGACAATCTGTCCTGGAACAACGGCACCGAAGGCGAGACGGACGACACCGAAATCGCCAGGGCCCGCTTCAACGACCAGAGCGCGCTGCTCGCCACGCTCTTTGCCTCGCGCGGCACCATCATGCTGACCGCCGGCGACGAGTTCGGCCGCACGCAGAATGGCAACAACAATGCCTATGCGCAGGACAACGCCATCACCTGGCTCGACTGGGCCGGCCGCGATGAGGCGCTCGAGCAGTACGCTGCCTCGCTCGCCTCGCTGCGCCGGGCCTTTCCTGCGCTGGCGGACGCACGCTTCCTGACTGGCGAGCCCGCCGACGGATCGGCAATTCCCGACGTGGCCTGGCTGACCGAGACCGGCGAGCCGCTCGGCGATACGGACTGGAACGATCCTGGCCGGCACCGCCTCGTCATGATCCTGGGTGATACAAAAGGCAACCGCCTGGCCGTCATGGTCAACGGCGACCGCCGCCAATGTGTCTTCTCCTTGCCGGCACGGGACGGATTTGAATGGCGCCCGGCAATCGAGACGCAAGCAGTGGACCTCTCGCGGCCGCTGCCCAGCCGCAGCGTCAATTTCATGATCGAGCGGCGAGCCGCTAAATCGGGCGGCAGGAAAGGCTCGTGATGACTGGCCAGAACCCGTATCAGGGAACCGAATGGTGGCGCGGCTGCGTCATCTACCAGGTCTATCCGCGTTCCTTCCAGGATACGACCGGCGACGGCAGCGGCGACTTGAAGGGCATCACAGCGCGGCTCGCCCATATCGCGTCGCTGGGCGTCGACGCGGTCTGGCTGTCGCCCTTCTTCAGGTCGCCGATGGCCGACATGGGCTACGATGTGTCCGACTATCGCGACGTCGATCCGATGTTCGGGACGCTGGAGGATTTCGACGCACTGGTCGCCGAGGCGCATCGGTTCGGCTTGAAGCTCATCATCGACCAGGTGATCTCGCATTCTTCCGACAAGCATGAATGGTTCGTCGAAAGCCACGCCAGCCGCGACAATGCCAAGGCCGATTGGTATGTCTGGGCGGACGCCAGGCCGGACGGCAATGCCCCCAACAACTGGCTGTCCGTCTTTGGCGGCCCGTCCTGGGAATGGGACGCCACCCGCCGGCAATACTACATGCACAATTTTCTGGCCGCTCAGCCGGATTTGAACTTCCACAATCCGCAGGTCCAGGACGCGCTGCTCGACACCGTGCGCTTCTGGCTGGAGCGCGGCGTCGACGGCTTCCGGCTGGATACCGTCAACTACTATGTCCATGACCGCTGGCTGCGCGACAACCCGCCCTTGGCGTCGAGCGTCGCCGGCACCAACGGTTCGACCAGCACCTACGGCTTCCAGGAGCATCTTTTCGACAAGACGCGGCCCGAGAATCTCGACTTCCTGAAACGCTTCCGCGCGCTGCTTAATGAATATCCGGGCCGCGCCGCGGTCGGTGAGGTCGGCGACGAGGAGCGTTCGCTGCAGACGCTCGCCGCCTATGTGTCAGGCGGCGACAAATTGCAGATGTGCTACACGTTCGATCTGCTCAGCCCGCAATTTTCCGCCGCCCATGTGCGCGGCTGCGTCGAGGCTTTCGAGAACGCCGTCGCCGACGGCTGGGTCTGCTGGGCCTTCTCCAACCACGACGTGGTGCGCCACGTTAGCCGCTGGACGCGCCCCGGGGGAAATCCGGACGCGGTGGCGAAGTTCTCGATCGTGCTGCTTGCCTGCCTGCGCGGCTCGATCTGCCTGTACCAGGGTGAGGAACTGGGCCTCGAGGAGGCTGAACTCGCCTATGAGGATCTGCGCGATCCCGTCGGCGTCCGCTTCTGGCCGGGCGTGAAGGGCAGGGACGGCTGCCGCACCCCGATGGTCTGGCAGGCGGGTGCGGAAAATGCCGGCTTCTCGACGGCCAAGCCCTGGCTGCCGGTGCCGCAGGCGCATCGTGCGCGCGCGGTCGATGTTCAGGATGTCCAGGACGGTTCCGTCCTGTCCGCCTATCGCTCGATCCTGGCGCTGCGGAAGCGTCATCCGGCGCTGGTCGGCGGCTCGATCCGGTTTCTCGATGCGGAAGGTGACCTGCTGGCCTTCATCCGCGAGCGCGACGACGACAAACTGCTTTGCGTCTTCAATTTCGCCGGCGACCCGGCAGGCTGGGCGCTGCCGCCGGAGCTTGGCGATCTCGAGGTGACGGCCCTTGCCGTGGAGGTCGCCGGGGTTCTGGGTGGAGTCACCGAGGAAAGCGGATTGGCGTTGCCGCCTTTGGGCTGCTTCGTCGCGAGGCTTGGCTGATCGCTTCGACGGCCGCTACTGCACCAGCACGGAGCGTCCGCAGGTCGCGCCGGTCACCCGCACATCGGCCTCGCCGACCCGGATGCCAAGCGCGCCGAGCACATTGTAGAGCAGGCTGTCGACCGGCGCGGTCACACCGTTGAGCAGTGTCGTCACGGCCGGCTTCACCGTACCCAAGAGCGCGGTGAGGTCGATGTCCAGGCCAAGCGCGTTGACCGTCAGCGACAGATTGTTGACCAGCGACGTGGTGAGCGACTGCGTCAGGTTCCTGGTCGACACCGTCTTGATCGCCTTGTTGCTGATGTCGGTGGCGTTGAACGTCAGGTTCGTCGGCGCCATGTTGGTGACGTTGAAGTAAGACGATCCATTGATCTGTATCAGGCTGAGATTGATCAGCAGAAGCCTCAGGCTGACATCGGCGATTTCCGCATCGGAGAAGGACTGCGGCTTGGTGAAATCGGCGAAACCGCTGCCGCTGCTGTTGGCGAGATGCGCGGCGACCACGCCGGGTTGGGCGGCGATCGAAACCTGGATGCTGGACGGCCCGGTCGGACAGGTGATGTCGGTCAGCTTGGCCTCGGCATAGGCGACCTCGACATTGAGCGGCAGATTGACCTTGAGCAGGCTGATGCCGCCGCCGAGATTGGTGTTGCCCAGACCGACGCTGGCATTGAGCTTGATGCGCGTCTGCGCCGTGCGGACCACCGTGCCCGCTTGGCCCACCGCCAGCCAGGGCGTGGCCTGCGGCGGTTCGCCGATGGCGACGGCAAGCGTGGTCGACAACAGGCCGGGTATCGTGGCGCCGAGATCGACCGCGACCTGATTGTTGCCGTTGGCCAAGGCGGCCGCGGCGCTCAGCATGCTGAGCGCGCTCGCCGCGACGTTGAGCCCTGGCGGCTTTTGCCCGATGCCGAGATTGCCGACGGAACCGAGATCGACAAGCGTGTCGAGCGGAATCTTGACGGTGTTGGTGGCGCTGGAGGCCATCGTCTGCAGCGCGAGCTTGGCCGTCCGGTCGAGCCCGGGCACGTTGGCCATGGCCGTGGCGATCTGTCCGACCGTTGCCTTGGAGGCGAGCACGTCATTGTAGGAGACGCCGGTCAGGTGCAGTTGCGTCGCCAGCGCATCGGTGAACGAAAGAACGTCGATATCGGCCGACAGCAGCGAATTGTAATCCATCACGCTGAGCGAGATGCTGCTGCCGAGAAGGCCGCCGAGAAGCGCGTTGAGAATGCCGCCATTGAGGCTGGCAAGCCGCGAGCCGACCGAAAAAGCCGCTTGTGGCTGCGCGCTGGCGATAGCGGTCGTGCCAAGAGTGGGCGGCGACATGATCGAGCCGGCGAAATAGAGCGTGCCCTGCTTCTTCAACGACACCTGCACGGCATTGTAGGGCACCTTGCCCGCCTCGAACCGGCTGCCGGCGGCAATGGTGCTGATGCCTGTGTAGCGCCCCGGCACGATCTGGACGACCGCCTTGCTGGCGGTTGGCGCCACTGTGGTGCCCTGTTGCTGTACGGCGACCGAGGTGATGCCGTTGTCGGCGAGCGTCGTCAGCACCGCCTGCTGGGCATTGGTGATGTTCGAGGCTGCGGTGATGGCGGCAAGGTCGACGATCGACTGCGCGGCGCGGCGCTCGTTGTAGAGTGAACCTTCGTCGATCGCGAAGGCGGTCAGCGCGAGCGCCACCGGCGTGCACAGCGCCGTCATGACGGCGAAGTTCGCGCTACGGTCAGCGACGAGCCTTCTCGTCGCCGCCATCAATCCCCCCTTGATGGGCATCATATCCCTCCGACACGGATCGTCGACTGGCGCTGGATCGTCGTGCCCGGCAGCGGCAGCGTCTTGAACAGGTTCCAGATCGGCAGGTTGCGGGCATCGTAGGTGACCGAAACGACGAACTGGCTGCCGTCGGCGACGCTGTCCTGCGCGTTGACGGTCAGCTTGTTGGGATCGACGAAGGGATAGCCCGAGACGTCGTGAGCGATGAAATCGGTGACCAGTGCCTGGCGTTCGGTCTGGTTCAGGCCGGCAATCGCCGTGCGCGCCGCGTCGGCCGCGATCTGCTGTATGGAATGGCTGGCGCCGAAATAGACCCCGTATGCAACCATGCCGAGCAGGAGCAGGATGAAGATCGGCGCGAGCATGGCGAATTCGATTGCTGACGTGCCCGTGGCGTCAGCCCAGAAACGAGACCACGAAACGGGGAATTTTCGGTTTTTCAGCATGATGCTGAGAATGCCAAAACCTGCCTGCAAAAACAGAAAACGCGTCGAACAACCGGCAGGTGTGCCAAGTTGAAGGTAAGCTCTAAGCTTTAGGCTCCGCTGTTTTAGCGTGATGACGCTCACTTTGCGTCAAGCAGGCAATGGTTGAAATAAGATTTCGCTCTGTCTAGTCTCCTGCCACCAGCCCCCGGAACGGACCGGAGGCACGCCTGAAACGGGGCCGTTTCAACGGTTCCGGGGTGTCAAAACTTAAAAAGGCGCGGCTGAGGGGCTGCGCCGACAGGGAGAGACTTCATGCTGAAAAACATGCTGAAGGCGACGGTGTTCGCCACCACCATGGCTCTGGCAACGGGCTCCTTTTACACGCATGCTTTTGCCGAAGTGGTCTACAACCGCGGCAGCGCCGCGGAGCCGGAATCGGTCGATCCGCACAAGACCTCGACCGTCTACGAAGCCAATATCCTGCGCGATCTGTTCCAGGGCTTGGTGATGCAGGACGAGAAGGCCAACCTCATCCCGGGCGCCGCCGAAAGCTGGACCGTCTCGGACGACGGCACCGTCTACACCTTCAAGCTGCGCAAGGACGGCGTGTGGTCCGACGGGACCCCGGTCACCGCGGACGACTTCGTCTTTGCCTTCCACCGCCTGGAAGATCCGGCGACCGGCGCTGAATACGCCTCGATGCTCTATCCGGTGAAAGGGGCCGAGGACTTCAACACCAAGAAAGGCAAGCCCGAGGACATGGGCGTGAAGGCGGTCGACGCCAACACCCTGGAAGTGACGCTGAAGGCGCCGACGCCCTACTTCCTGGAGATGCTGACCCACCAGGCGACCTATCCGGTCAACAAGGCCTCGATGGACAAGCTCGGCGCCGATTGGATCAAGCCCGGCAACCTCGTCTCCAACGGCGCCTATACGCTCGCCGAATGGGTGCCCAACGACCATCTCAAGCTCGTCAAGAACCCGAAATTCTGGGACGCCGCCAGCGTCAAGATCGACACCGTCAATTACATCCCCACCGAGGACCGCTCCTCGGCCATGAAGCGCTTCGAGGCCGGCGAGCTCGACAGCTATGACGATCTGCCTACCGAACAATTGGCGGACCTCAAGACCAAGTTCGGCGACCAGATCAAGGTCGGCCCATATCTCGGCACCTATTACTACGCCATCAAGACCGACAAGGAGCCTTGGAACAACGTCGAGCTGCGCAACGCCATCTCGATGGCGATCGACCGCGACTTCCTGGCCGAGAAGGTCTGGCAGAACTCCATGCTGCCTGGCTATTCGATGGTGCCTCCGGGCATCGAAGGCTACACGCCGGCGATGGCCAAATACGCCGACATGCCGCAGATCGACCGCGAGGACGAGGCCAAGAAGATCCTGGAAAAGCTCGGCTACACGCCCGAGCATCCGCTGAAGATGGAAATCCGCTACAACACCTCGGAGAACCATAAGAACACGGCGGTCGCCATCCAGGAACAGCTGAAACCGCTCGGCGTCGAGGTGACGTTGCTCAACACCGACACCAAGACCCATTACGGCTTCCTCGAGCAGAAGGGCAATTACGACGTCGCCCGCGCCGCCTGGATCGCCGACTACAAGGATCCCGAGACCTTCCTCGGCATCTCGCGCAAGGCGAGCGGCAACAACTATTCCGATTATGACAGCCCGGCCTACGAGGCAGCGATGGACAAGGCGGCAGCCGCCGGCGGCAAGCCCGAAGATCGCATGAAGGACCTCGCCGCGGCCGAGCGCATCCTCGTCGACGATGTCGGCCAGATCCCGCTGCTCTACTACAGCTACCACGACATCGTGTCCTCGAAGCTGCATGGCTTCACGGACAACGTGATGGACGTTCATCCGTCCCGCTTCATCTCCAAGGACTGACAATCAACCTTGGCCGTGCCGCCGCTATCTTTCGATGGCGGCGGTGCGGTCTGTCGTCGTGCCGGGCCGAAAGTCGGGTTGGATTTTCGGGAATCCCGGTGCGAAGATCAGAGATGCCGGCGCGCCACGGATCTTCGACTGGAGAGCCTGTCGCCCTGGCTGAAGCGGGGCGCCGATGCTGCGTTATGTCTTCCGGCGGTTGTTGACCGCCATTCCGACGCTATTCGTCATCGTGACGTTGGCGTTCTTCCTGATCCGCGTCGCGCCAGGCGGCCCGTTCAACCAGGAGAGGGGCTTGAGCCCCGAGATCAGGGCCAATCTCGAAGCCCAGTTCGGCCTCAACGATCCGCTCTGGCTGCAATATGTCCACTATCTCGGCAACCTTTTGCGCGGCAATTTCGGCCCGAGCTACAATCTGCCGGACTTCACCGTCACCGAGCTCTTCGCCAAGGGTCTGCCGATCTCGATCCAGATCGGCGCCTCGGCGCTGGTGCTGGCGCTATTGCTGGGCTCCATCCTCGGCACCATCGCCGCGCTCAACCAGAACAAGCTTGCCGACTACTCGGTGATTGCGTTGGCGACCGCCGGCAGCACCATCCCGACCTTCGTCATCGCGCCGGTGATCCAGCTCGTCTTCGGGCTCTCCTGGAAGCTTTTGCCGATCGGCGGCTGGGGCGACGGCGCCTTCGTCAACAAGGTCGGCCCGGTGCTGACGCTGGCCTTGCCGCAGATCGCCATCGTCGCGCGCCTGATGCGCGGCTCGATGATCGAGAGCTTGCGCTCGCACCATATTCGCACCGCCCGCGCGCTCGGCCTCTCCGACTGGTCGGTGGTGGTCAAGCACGCGCTGCGCGGCGCCGTGCTGCCGATCGTCTCCTTCACCGGCCCGGCGGCCGCGGCCCTCTTGACCGGCTCGGTCATCGTCGAGACGATCTTCTCCATCCCCGGGGTCGGCCGCTACTTCGTCGATGCCGCGCTCAACCGCGACTACACGCTGGTCATGGGAACCGTGGTGGTGATCGCGCTCTTCACTATCGTCTTCAACCTGATCGTCGACCTGCTCTACGCGGTCGTCGACCCGAGGGTGCGCTATGACTGACCTCGCCGTCGCCGTGCCCGAGCCGATCGTCGGCCGCTCGCTTTGGGGCAATGCCTGGGCGCGGCTCAAGCGCAACCGCGCCGCCATGCTCAGCCTCTACTACCTGGCTTTCATCGCCGTCATCAGCATTTGCGGTCCGTGGGTCGTGCCGCATGAATACACGACCATCTACGGCGACTATGTGCGCATGCCGCCGAGCGTCTCGGCCTATCCGAAACCCGACATGATCCAGGGTGCGCTGGGCGATGCCATCAAGCGCATGCGTGCCGACATCAAGGAATGGCACCAGGACGGCAATCGCGTCGTCGTCACCGTCACCTCGACCAAGCCGATCGACGATCGCAACATCCGCTATCTCGACCGCTCCGACGCCTTCGACGACACCAAGATCGAGAACAAGTCGCCCGACGGCCTCGAAGTGACGATGAGCTCGGCCGTGAAGCAGCAATATTTCTTCTTCGGCACCGACAACACCGGCCGCGACCTGCTCTCGCGCACGCTGATGGCGGGACGCATATCCTTGGCCATCGGCCTGCTTGCCGGCGTCGTCGCCGGCGTCATCGGCGTCATCTACGGCGCGACCGCGGGCTTCGCCGGCGGCAGGGTCGACGAGGTGATGATGCGCATCGTCGACGTGCTCTATTCGCTGCCCTTCATCTTCTTCGTCATCATGCTGGTGGTGTTCTTCGGTCGCAATTTCGTGCTGATGTTCCTGGCGGTGGGCGCGGTGCTGTGGCTCGACATGGCCCGCATCGTGCGCGGCCAGGCGCTGTCGATCCGCAGGCAGGAATATGTCCAGGCGGCGGAAGCCATGGGGGTCGGTCAGCGCGGCATCCTGCTGCGCCATGTCATTCCCAACCTGCTCGGGCCGGTCGTCATCTACATGACGCTCCTGGTGCCGCAGGTGATCATCCTGGAAAGCTTCCTCTCCTTCCTCGGTCTCGGCGTGCAGGAGCCGATGACCAGCTGGGGCGTGCTGATCTCGGTCGGCGCCAAGAACATCGGCTACGCCAACTGGCTGCTCCTGTTCCCGGCCTTCTTCCTCGTCTCGACGCTGTTCGCGCTGAACTTCGTCGGCGACGGCCTGCGCGACGCGCTCGACCCGAAAGATCGATAAAGGGGATCGCTGACATGGCTTCCGAAACGATCCTCACCGTCAAGGACCTGCGCGTCCGCTTCCAGACCCTCGACGGCACGGTCGAGGCGGTCAAGGGCATCAACATCAAGGTCAATGCCGGCGAGACGGTCGCCGTGGTCGGCGAATCCGGGTCCGGCAAGAGCCAGACGATGATGGCCGCGATGAACCTCTTGTCTTCCAACGGCGAGGCGACCGGCCATGTCGACTATCGCGGCCAGAACCTTCTGGCCATGTCGAAGAGCGAGCTCAACAAGGTGCGCGGCCGCAAGATCAGCATGATCTTCCAGGAGCCGATGACCTCGCTCGACCCGCTCTACACCATCGGCAACCAGCTGATGGAGCCGATCCGCCGGCATCGCGGGCTTTCCGCGACAGCCGCGCGGGAAGAAGCGCTGAAGCTCTTGCGGCTGGTGCATATCCCCGACCCCGAACGGCGCATGAAATCCTATCCGCACGAGATGTCGGGCGGCCAGCGGCAGCGCGTCATGATCGCCATGGCGCTGGCCAACGATCCCGACATCCTGATCGCCGACGAGCCGACGACGGCGCTCGACGTCACCATCCAGGCGCAGATCCTGATGCTGCTTGCCGAATTGCAGCGCAAGCTCGGCATGGCGATCGTCTTCATCACTCACGATCTCGGCATCGTGCGCCGCTTCGCCGACCGCGTCTACGTCATGCGCCAGGGCGAGGTGGTGGAGGAGGGCGGGGCGGAAGCGCTCTTCACCAACCCGCAGCATGCCTACACGAAGATGCTGCTTGCGGCCGAGCCGACCGGCACCAAGGCGGCGCCGCCGGCCAGTTCGCCAGTGCTGCTCGAAGGCCGCAATGTCGAGGTCGTCTTCAAGATCGGCGGCGGCTTCCTCGGCGGCGAGCCGCTGATGCTGCGCGCGGTGGACAGGATCTCGATCCGGCTGAAGCGCAACCAGACGATCGGCATCGTCGGCGAGTCGGGTTCGGGCAAGTCGACGCTCGGCCGCGCGCTGCTGAGGCTGCTCCCCAGCGACGGCGTCATCCGTTTCGGCGACCGTGACATCTCCGAGGCGGATCGCCAGGCGATGCGGCCGCTCAGGCGCGAATTGCAGCTCGTCTTCCAGGATCCATTCGGTTCCCTGTCGCCGCGCATGACCATCGGCCAGGTGATCACCGAAGGCCTTTTGGTGCACGAGCCCTCGCTTACCGGCAAGCAGCGCGACCAGCGCGCCGTCGAGGCGCTGCGCGAGGTCGGCCTCGATCCCAACGCCCGCAACCGCTACCCGCACGAATTCTCCGGCGGCCAGCGCCAGCGCATCGCCATTGCCCGCGCCATGATCCTGATGCCGAAAGTGGTGGTGCTGGACGAACCGACCTCGGCGCTCGACCGTTCCGTGCAGAAGCAGATCGTCGAGCTGCTGCGCAAGCTGCAGGCCGACCACGAATTGTCCTACCTGTTCATCAGCCACGACCTCGCGGTGGTACGCGCGATGGCCGACTACATCATCGTCATGAAGCAGGGAAAGATCGTCGAGGAAGGTCCGACCCAGGAAATCTTCGACAACCCGCGCGAGGCCTACACGCAGACGCTGATGAACGCGGCGATCGATTCGACACGGTTCCGCATGAGCGCCTGAAGGCCGGCTCCGTCAGGCTCGCGTCATCGCGGCGAGGGGCACCTCTGCCTCCGCGTCGCGACGATCACCTGCTGCTGTTGCTGCAGCCTGTCGATCCGGGCGGTTTCGCGATTGGCCACCGCTGTCTTCACGCGCTCGCCCCCGAGCAGCCAGCGTGGCACGCTGGTGCTGGCGACCCTGCCGCGGGCGATTGCCGTGCGCGAAATATCGGTGGCGGTGTCGCCGACCGCATTGTTGAGCTCGGGGCAGTTCATTTTGTCGTATTTCGCCGGGCTGATCGACGCCGTGGTCGATGAACAGCCTGCCGCCAGAAGCAGCGTCGCGATCGAAATGGCTGTAAGCTTGAACGTCATTCTCTCATTTAGCCACTCTGCCGGCTCCACGCTCCACGAACCAAGGACAGGACGTCATTAGGCCAAAGTAATGGCCGGCTGTCGAGCATAATGGATGGCGGCGGCCATTTCGGCTGCCTGTTCGAAGTGGAACCGTCAATGCGGAAGGCCACTCGAAGGAATCGCTCTCGAGGTTGAGGTCTGCGCTCAGGCGCCGAAGCGGTTGCCGTGGGCGGCTTCACCAAGGGCTCGATGGGCGAGGACCTCGACATCGTCATCAAGCTGCACCGCCACATGCGCGACAAGAAGCGCAAATACCGCATCCAGTTCATCCCCGAGCCGGTGTGCTGGACCGAGGCGCCGGAAACGCTGAGCGTGCTCGCCCGCCAGCGCTCGCGCTGGCAGCGCGGCGCGCTGGAATGCTTCTTCCGCTACCGTTCGATGCTGTTCAACCCGCGCTACGGCCGCGTCGGCTTCCTCGGCTTCGGCCACATCTTCATCGTCGACGTGCTCAGACCGATAGCGGAAGTGCTGGGCTATATACTGATCCCGGCCTTCTGGCTGCTCGGCATCCTGTCGGCCGAGTATCTCTTGGCCTTCACCGCGCTCGTCTTCACCTATGGCGTCAGCGTCAGCGTCTGTTCGCTGATCCTCGAAGAGGCCGAGCTGCAGCGCTTCCCCCGCGCCAGGGACCTCGCCGTGCTGACGGCCGTCGCCGTGATCGAGAATTTCGGCTACCGCCAGCTCAACAATTTCTGGCGCGTGAAAGGCTAGTGGCAGTTCCTGCGCGGCAACCAGGGCTGGGGAGAGATGACCCGGACCGGCCTCGGCGGCGCCAAGAAATAGGCGCGGCAGGCGGCATCAGCCCGGCGCCATTGGTGCCAGCGTCAACCCAGCGCCATTCACGCCAGCGTCCGCTCGATCTCCGCGATCAAGCCATCGAGCGCCGCCCGCACGCTTGCGCCATCCGCCTGCTCGATAAGCAGTGTCTCCAGCGCCGACGCCCGCGCGCTGATCTCCGCAAAGCCGAACGTGCCCGCGGCGCCGGCGAGCGAGTGGGCGAGCCGGATGAGCAGATCGTTGCCGGGGAGGGGAGCGGCCTGAAGCGCGATGGCTTTCAGCTCGGCGAGCTGATCGGTACAGCGGGCGAGGAAACGTTGGCGGAGCGGGGCGAAGGGATCGTTTGCGATGAGGCTGGCTCCATTGCGAGATATGCACGCGAGCAAGCTGGACCGAAAGGTTCGGGTCCTGTTCTATTCTTCTGCGGAGACATCCGTTAGCGGACTGCAATACCGCTAACCCATTGTCTTTTCTGGTCGGAGTGGCAGGATTTGAACCTGCGACCCCCTCGTCCCGAACGAGGTGCGCTACCAGACTGCGCTACACTCCGTGACCAGACCGCGGGCTTATAGCTGCCACTTTCCAATCCTGCAAGCGTCAATGACAGCACTTCTGTCGCATTTCGTCGGCTTTCGCCGTTGGCCGTTTTGACCTCGCGGCAGAGCAGGCGGGCCGGCTGCACCAAATGGGCAGCGGACCGACCCTTTGGATCGGCCGATCCGCGTTCATTGCGGCTCCTGGCACCCACCGTGCTCAGACGGCTGGCTGCGCTAGCACGCTCCAGTCGAATGCTTTCGCCCAGTCGGCAAAGCTGTGCCAGCGAACGTCCGGAAAATCCCGGCGCAAGGCCGCGATATCGACGTCGTAACCCTCGCGGTCGAACCATTCGAACATCAGCGCCGCATCCTCGCTTTGCTGGCGGGCCGCCGCGATCGGGATTTCCTGATAGGCGATCGGGCGGCCGATGACCTCCGACAGGATCCTGGCTTGCTCCTCGCCGGATAACTCGTCGCCGGCGAAATCGAAGCGCTTGCCGAACACCTTTTCGCGCCGCTCGGCGAGCGCTGCGACGAAGGCGCCGATGTCTGCCAACGCGACCAACTGCAAAAGGCGCTTGGTAGGGACGGGAAAGGCATGCGTGCCCTGGCTCAGCGCGCCGATCGACCACGGCGCGACAAAATTCTCCATGAAGGCGACCGGGGCGCTGATCGTATAGGGGATGCCCAGCCGCTCGATATGCTGCTCGACCCGATACTTGCTGTCGAAATGCGGAATGCCGGTGTTCCTGTCGGCGTCGGCGACCGACGAGTAGATCAAGTGACCGACGCCGGCAGCCTTTGCCGCGTCGGCCGCGATGATGCCTTGCCTCGTCTCTTCCTCCAGCCCGGCCTCATAGCTGTTCCCCATCAGGAACATAGTGTCGACTCCGCGTGCTGCCTTCACAATCGACGCCGCATCGGAGAGGTCGCCGGCCACGATTTCGGCGCCGTCTGCTGCCAGTTGCCGCGCGGCCTTACCATCCGGCGAGCGCGTCAGCGCTTTGACGCGATGCCCCTTTGAAAGCAGGACGCGCGCGACCGCGCCGCCTTGCTGGCCCGTGGCGCCGGTCACCAGAATGTCTTTTTTGGTCATTTCGTTTTGCTCCTTGTTGTCCATGGAGCGAAGTTAGGCGTTGCCAAATTGATGCATAATTGCCTATAATTGAAAAACTTTGTTCCATCTACAGATACAATGCTCGACCTCAACGACATCATGGTCTTTGCCCGCGTTGTGGAAGCCGGAAGCTTCACCGCCGCCGCGCGGCTGCTCGCGATGCCCAAGACGACGGTCAGCCGCCGCGTTGCCGCGCTCGAGCGCGAGGTGGGGATCCGGCTGTTGCAGCGCACGACTCGCAGTCTCGGCATGACTGACGCCGGCCGCCTCTATTACGAGCAGAGCAGCCAGGCGTTGCGCATGATCGAGCAGGCAAATCTGCGTCTTGCCGAAGCAAGGGCGGAACCGACAGGCACCATCCGCATTTCCGCGCCAGTCGGCTTCGGCCCTTATTTCCTCAACCGGGCCGTCCTCGACTTTCTCGACATGTATCCGAGGACCAAGATCGAGCTTCGGCTCACAGACGAGAGGCTAAACCTTGTCGAGGAGGGAATAGATCTCTCCTTCCGCACCGGCGTCCTGAAGGATTCGACGCTGATCGCTCGCAAGCTCGGCGCAGCGCCCAGGCTGCTCTGCGCCAGCCCGGACTACCTGGCGCGCAATGGAGCGCCGGGCACGCCGGCGGACCTGGCTGGCCACGATTGCGTGATTGCCGGGCCCTCGGCCGTCGGCGCCCACTGGGTGCTGGACGGTCCGGATGGGCAGGAGACGGTCACGGTGGCCGGGCGTTTCGCCGCCAACGAGATGCAGGCGGTCGTCACGGCCGCCCTTGCCGGTTACGGCATCGCCCAGATCCCCAATGCAATGGCGGAAACGCTGATAGGCGAGGGGCGGCTGCGCAGGGTTCTTGTCGGTCATACCACGCCCGTCGGCGGCCTTTATGTCCTCTATCCGAGCAGCCGGCATCTGTCGCCGCTGGTGAAGGCCTTCATCGATCTGGCAGCCGAGCGGATTTCCAAGCGTGTAAACACCGCTTAAAGCATCTGTGCTACCGGATCGGCCAACTTTTGAGCGTGAGACCCGAATGACCGAGCGCATCGTCAGTTTCGTTATGAGTGGCGGCGTCGGATCGCGGCTGTGGCCGTTGTCGCGCGAGGACAATCCCAAGCAGTTCCACGACTTCTCGGGCGATGGTTCCATGCTGGCCAAGACCTTGCGCCGGCTGGCGGCGCGTTCGCAAGGCGAGACGCCGATTTTCCTGATCGCCGCGGAACGTCACGCCGAGCGTGTCCATGCCGACCTCGCCGGTGTCGATCTGGCCGGCGGCGGACCGCTGTTCGAGCCGACGGGCCGCAACACCGCGGCCGCGGTGGCGCTTGCCAGCCTGCGCACGCTCTCCGAATAT
Source organism: Mesorhizobium sp. BH1-1-5 (assembly GCF_020165615.1). NCBI lineage: Bacteria > Pseudomonadati > Pseudomonadota > Alphaproteobacteria > Hyphomicrobiales > Phyllobacteriaceae > Mesorhizobium > Mesorhizobium sp. BH1-1-5. Next base: position 67,849 of record NZ_JAIUIM010000022.1, on the reverse strand, counting down.
GGCGACGAGCTGGTGCTGGTGGTGCCGTCCGACCATGAGATCTCGACGTCTCACCAGTTCTGGCAAAGCATCGAGGCGGGCGCGGCTGCGGCAAATGCCGGCCGGCTCGTGGTGTTCGGCCTGAAACCGACACAGCCCGAGACGGGCTATGGCTATATCGAGGTCGGGGCCGGCAAGGACGGTGTCTTCGACGTCTCGCGCTTCGTCGAGAAGCCGGATGTCGCCGCCGCGCAGGCCTATCTCGACGCCGGCAGCTTCTACTGGAACACCGGCATCTTCCTGTTCCGCGCCGGCGCCATGCGCGATGCCTTCGCGGCCTACGAACCGAAAATCTGGCACGCGACGGAGGCCGCCTACAAGGCCGCGACCAGCGATCTGTCCGGCCTCTATATGCCGCTGGAACTCTATTCCGCGATTCCGTCGACCTCGATCGACTACGCCATCATGGAGCGCGCGAAAGACATCGCCATGGTGCCCGCCGGCTTCCGCTGGAACGACCTCGGCTCCTGGCAGTCGCTGCTCGATGTCGGCCCGTCCGACAAGCACGGCAACGTCATCCTGGGAGACGTCGTCGCCATCGATTGCGAGAACTCCTATATCCGCGGCGACGGTCGCCTGCTGTCGGCGATCGGCATGAAGGACGTGGCCATCGTCTCCACCGCCGACGCCACTTTCGTCGCGCCGGTCAGCCACAGCCAGCACGTCAAGAAGATCGTCGAGCAGCTGGAGAAATCCGGCCGGCTGGAGACCAGGTTCACGCCGGCGCATGACCGCGTCATCGAGAGCGGCGCCTGGCGGCGGCGCGTACGCCACTGGCTGTTCGACGAGACATTGCCGCTATGGTCGACCCTTGGCGTCGACGAACGCCATGGCGGCTTCCACGAGGCGCTGGGCTTCGATGCTTCGCCGCTGATGAAGCCGAAGCGCATGCGCACGCAGGCGCGTCAGGTCTATGCCTTCGCGGTGGCCAAGGAGCGCGGCTGGGACGGCCCGGCGGACCGGCTGATCGCGCACGGCATCGACTTCATGGCGGGGCAGGGCCGCACCGGGCGTGGCGGCTGGGTGCGCACGCTCAACATCGACGGTTCGGTCGCCGATCCGGTGGAGGACGCCTACGATCATTCCTGCGTGCTGCTGGCGCTGGCGCATGCCCATATGTCGGGCCATCCAGACGCGTTGCGGCTCGGCGAGGAGACGTTCGCCTTCCTCGATGCGCATCTCGAAGATGCCCGCATGACCGGCTTCCTGGAAACCTCAGACGGCGCGGAGGAACGGCGTTCCAACCCGCACATGCATCTGCTCGAAGCCTTCCTCGCCTGGCACAAGGCGACGGGCGAGCGCGCATATCTGCGCCGCGCGGCGCGCATCATCGACCTTTTCCGCAGCCATTTCTTCGATGCCGAGAGCTGGACGCTCGGCGAATATTTCGACGAGGGCTGGAAGCCGGCGGCGGGCGAGAAGCGGATCTGGACCGAGCCTGGCCATCATTTCGAATGGGCTTCGCTGCTGGTCGACTTTGCTGCCCGCAGCGGCCAGAGCGAACTCACCGCCTTCGCCCGCAAGCTCTACGCATCGGCCATTGCCAACGGCCTCAACCGCGCCACCGGCCTTGCCTATGGCGCGGTCTCGCGCCAGGGCCTGCCGCTCGACACGGTCTCGCGCAGCTGGCCGCAGGCCGAGGCGATCAAGGCGGCGATCGCGCTCGACGGCTCGGGCGGTCCGGATCTCAAGCCCGAGATCGAGGCGCGCGTCGGCCGCCTGTTCCGCTGGCACATCGACCCGGCGCCGCTCGGCCTGTGGATCGACCGCATCGACGAGCGCGGCCGCTCGCTGGCAACCGAGGTGCCGGCGAGCATCTTCTACCATCTGGTCTGTGCGCTGACGCAGTATCTGGACGGGACGGCGGAGAAGTCTCAGTAAGGCGCCGCCACGTCCCCGGTCTCGACATAGACCGCCTTCAGCTGCGAATAATGCGCCAGCGCGGCAAGCGAATTCTCGCGGCCGATGCCGGACTGCTTGACGCCGCCGAAGGGCATTTCCACGGGCGTCAGATTGTAGGCGTTGATCCAGCAGGTGCCGGCCTGCAGCTCGGCGATCACCCGATGCGCGCGCGGCAGGTCGCGCGTGAACACGCCGGCCGCCAGCCCGAATTCGGTGTCGTTGGCGCGCTCGATCACCTCGTCTTCGCTGTCGAACTTCAAGACGCTCATCACCGGCCCGAAGATTTCCTCGCGCGCGATGCGCATGGTGTCGGTCACACCGGTGAACACCGTCGGCTCGATGAAGAAGCCGCCCTCGAAACCTTGCAGCGACGGCACGTTGCCGCCGCAGGCGAGGCTCGCTCCGTCCTGCTTGCCGGCTTCGATATAGGAGACGACCTTGTCCTGCTGCGCCTTGTTGACCAGCGGCCCCATCTGCGTTTCCGGATCGAGCGGATCGCCGATGCGGATCTTTTTCGTCCGCTCGACCAGCCGTTCGACGAGACGGTCATGCAGGCCCTTCTGCACAAAGACGCGCGTGCCGTTGGAGCAGATCTGGCCGGTCGAATAGAAATTGCCGAGCATGGCGCCGCCGATGGCGTTTTCGAGATCGGCGTCGTCGAAGACGATGAGCGGCGACTTGCCGCCGAGCTCCATCGTCGCGTGCTTCATCTTCAAGCCGGCGAGCGACAGCACCTTGCGGCCCGTCGGCACCGAACCGGTCACCGAGACTTTTGCCACGACGTCATGGCCGACGAGGCCGGCGCCGACATCGCCATAACCCTGCACGACATTGAACAGTCCGTCGGGCAGGCCGGCCTCCGAGTAGATCTCGGCCAGCGCCAGGGCTGACAGAGGGGTGTTCTCCGACGGCTTGAACACCATGGCGTTGCCCATGGCCAAAGCCGGCGCCGACTTCCAGCCGGCGATCTGGATCGGGTAGTTCCAGGCGCCGATGCCGACGCAGACGCCGAGCGGCTCCCGCCGCGTATAGGCGAAAGGCCCGCCGAGATCGATCATCTCGCCGTTGAAGGCGGCGATCGCGCCAGCGAAATATTCCAGGCAGTCGGCGGCCGACGGCGTATCCGCCACCAGCGTCTCCTGGATCGCCTTGCCGGTGTCGAGCGTCTCGATCCGCGCCAGATCGGCATTGCGCGCGCGCAGGATGTCGGCTGCACGGCGCAGGATGCGGCCGCGCTCGACCGGCTTCAGCCGCGCCCAGGCCGGCTGCGCGGCCCGCGCGGCTTCGATCGCAAGCTCCAGCACGTTCGAGGTCGCCGAATGCAAGGTGGCGATGGTCTCGCCAGTCGCCGGATAGATCACCGGCAGTGGCGCGCCGCCTTCGTCTTCGATGTAGCGGCCATTGACATAATGCGATGCCGTCGGCTGGGCGCGCATGGCTTTTCTCCGTTCTTTGGTCGCTGGGCGGGGAGGGCGCCCGCCCCGACAATGCCCTATCGGTCCGCCACCTGCCAGCGCGGATTGATCCACGGTTCCTGGTTGGATGGCGCCAGCGGCGTGCGGCCGAGGATGTGGTCGGACGCCTTCTCGCCGGTCATGATCGAGGGCGCGTTGAGGTTGCCGTTGGTCACCCGCGGGAAGATCGAGGAGTCGGCGACGCGCAAGCCTCCGACGCCGATCACCCGGCATTCCGGATCGACGACGCTGGTCAGGTCGTCGGCGCGGCCCATCCGGCAAGTGCCGCAGGGATGATAGGCGCTTTCGGCATGGTCGCGGATGAAGGTGTCGAGCTCGTCATCCGACTGCACTTGGCTGCCCGGCGAAATCTCCTTGCCACGGAAACCGTCGAACGCCTTCTGGCCGAAGATCTCGCGCGTCAGCCGGATGCAGTGGCGGAACTCGCTCCAGTCGTCCGGATGCGACATGTAGTTGAAGCGGATCATCGGCTTGGTCTTGGGATCTGGCGAACGCAGCGTCACCGAGCCGCGCGACTTCGAGCGCATCGGCCCGACATGCGCCTGGAAGCCATGCGACTTCGCCGCCGACTTGCCGTCATAGCGCACCGCCGCCGGGATGAAGTGGTACTGGATATCGGGGTAGTCGATGCCGGCCCGCGAGCGCACGAAGGCGGCCGCCTCGAAATGGTTGGTGGCGCCAAGCCCGGTCTTGAAGAACAGCCACTGCGCGCCGATCAACGCCTTGGAGAAAGGGTTGAGCACCGAGTTCAGCGTGATCGGCTTGGTCGATTCCTGCTGGATGTAAAGCTCCAAATGATCCTGCAGGTTGGCGCCGACGCCTGGACGGTCGGCGATCACTCGGATGCCGTTTTCCTGCAAATGCGCGCCTGGGCCGATGCCAGACAGCATGAGGATCTTCGGCGAATTGATCGACGAGGCCGCGACGATCACCTCGCGTCGCGCCTTAACGACCTGAATCTGTTTGTTAGCTTCGATCTCGACACCGATCGCGCGTTGATTCTCGATCACCACGCGCCGCGCGAAACCCTTGAGCAGGCTAACATTTCCGCGTTTCAGAGCCGGCTTCAGATAGGCGTTCGCCGCCGACCAGCGGCGGCCGCCCAGAATGGTCTGCTCCATCGCCCCGAAACCTTCCTGCTTCGAGCCGTTATAGTCGTCGGTGAGTTCGAAACCGGCTTGGCGGCCCGCCTCGACAAAGGCGCCGTAGAGCGGATTTTTCCGCGTGCCGCGCTGCACATGCAACGGTCCGCTTTTGCCCCGCCAGCCATCCTCGCCGCCGTCGGAATCCTCCATGCGCTTGAAGTAGGGGAGCACGTCGGCGAACGCCCAGCCGGCTGCGCCCTGGTCGGCCCAGTGGTCGAAGTCATGCGCATGGCCACGCACATAGACCATGCCGTTGATCGAGGAGGAACCGCCGATCACCTTGCCGCGCGGCGTGGCAAGCACGCGCCCGCCGAGATGCGGCTCGGGCTCGCTGGCGAAACCCCAGTCGTAAAGGCTCATGTTGAGCGGGATCGACAGCGCCGACGGCATCTGGATCAGCGGCCCCATATCGGTGCCGCCGAACTCGATGACGATCACCGAGTGCTTGCCGTCTTCCGACAGCCGGTAGGCCATGGCCGAGCCGGCGGAGCCGGAGCCGATGATGACGAAATCCGCTTCAAGCATTGTTCATATGCGCCCATCGTTCATATGTGAGATGAAATCGGCGAGCGAGACATTGCCGCCGGTTGCAATCACAAGGACGGTTTTTCCCGCCACATCCACCTTGCCGCCGAGAAGTGCTGCCAGCGATGCCGCGCCCGAAGGTTCCAGCACCAGCTTCATACGCTCGAAGGCGATCTTCATCGCCCGCCGAACCGAGGCATCGTCGACGGTGACGCCGCGCACGCCGGCGGCACTCACCGCCGCGAACGGCGCGTTGCCGGGCTTGCGCGCCATCAGCCCGTCGCAGATCGATTTTGGCCCGATCGGCATCGTCTCGATCGCGCCATGCGCCAGCGACGAGCCCATGCCGTTGAACCCTTCCGGCTCCACCGCGATAATTTCGGTCTTCGGCGACAGATAGTGGAAGGCGAGCGAGACACCGCCGATCAGCCCGCCGCCACCGACCGAGCAGAACACCAGGTCGGCATGCGCCTTCTTCGTCGCCAACTGGTCGAGCGCCTCAAGCCCCGCGCCGGCCTGGCCCGCGACGATCTCCGGATCGTCGAAAGGATGGAGCAGCGTAAGATGCTCGGTCTCGGCGATCTCCCGCGCTTTGGCGGCGGCGACCTCCTCGCGGGCGCGCTCGCCATGGTCTGTCAGCACCACCCGCGCACCATAACCGGCCGTCGCATCGCGCTTGGCGGCGGGTGCGTCGATCGGCATGACGATGGTGACCGGAATGCCCAGCGCCTGGCCGGCGGCCGCCAGCCCCTGCGCGAAATTGCCGGAGGAATACGCCACCACGCCCTTTTTCGCCTCATCCGGCGAAAGTCGGCTCAGCCGCCAATAGGCGCCGCGAACCTTGAAGGAGCCCGCCCATTGCAGCGACTCCGGCTTGACGAAGACGCGCGCCGCGCCGGTCTCCCTGGCTAAAGCCGCCGACTCCAGGAGCGGCGTCACCTGCGTGGCCGCCGCGGTGACGGCATAGGCCTGCTTCAGATGATCAAGTGTAGGGATGAGAATGTCTGCCATCATTCGCCTCTCGGATACCGTTTGCTCTCTTCGAGATTGTCGAGGTTCATGTGATTGCGCATGTAGCGTTCCGACGCCTTTTGCAGCGGCTGGAAATCCCAGGGATAGTAGGCGCCGTTGCGCAGCGCCGGGTAGACGACCCAGCGGCGCGCCTGGCTTTCTCGCACGGCGGCGTCGAAGCTCGCCATGTCCCAGCGGGCCCTGACTTTTTCCATGAATGCCGCCACCAGGGCAGCGTTCGCCGGATCTTCAGCCAGGTTGTCGCGCTCGAGCGGATCGGCTTCGAGATCGAACAGTTGCGGCGCGTCGAGTTCGCAATGGACGAACTTGTATTTGCCGTCGCGGATGGCGACCAGCGGCGCGTATGAGCCTTCGGCCGCATACTCGATCAACACCGGCGCCGTGCGCGCCTTGCCGTCGAGCAACGGCAGCAGCGATTGGCCATCGGTCCAAGGCGCGATTGCAGCGATATCGATGCCGGCGAGGTCGCAGAGCGTTGGCGTCACGTCGAGATTGGAGACTGGCGCCTCGATGAGGCCGGCAGGCACGCCCTTGCCGGCGATCATCAGCGGCACCCGCGCCGAACCCTCGAAGAAGCTCATCTTGAACCACAGGCCACGCTCGCCCAGCATGTCGCCGTGATCCGAGCAGAACAGGATGACGGTGTCGTCGAGCATGCGGGTGCGCTTGAGGACGTCCAGAAGCTCGCCGAGCTTGTCGTCGACATAGGAAATGTTGGCGAAATAGCCGCGCCGCGAACGGCGCACCTGTTCAGGCGTGATCTCGAAGGATTGATAGTCGCTGGCGCGGTAGAGCCGCTGCGAATGCGCATCCTGCTCGTCATACGGGATGAACGGTGTTTCCGGATCGAGCGCCTGGCAGTGCTCATAGAGGTCCCAGTACTGCTTGCGCGCGACATAGGGGTCGTGGGGGTGCGACAGCGAGACGGTGAGGCACCAGGGCCGACGGCCCGCATCGTCCTGTTCGCGCGAAAGCTGGTAGAGCTTCTGCGTGGCCAGGAATACGACCTCGTCGTCATACTCCATCTGGTTGGTGGTCTCGGCGACGCCGGCGCCGGTGACAGAACCCAGATTGTGGTACCACCATTCGATGCGCTCGCCAGGCTTGCGGTAGTCCGGCGTCCAGCCGAAATCGGCCGGGTAGATGTCGGTGGTCAGCCGCTCCTCGAAACCATGCAACTGGTCGGGACCGACGAAATGCATCTTGCCGGACAGGCAGGTGTAGTAGCCGGCGGCGCGCAGATGGTGGGCGAAGGTCGGAATGGAAGAAGTGAACTCGGCGGCGTTGTCGTAGACCCCGGTGCGCGACGGCAGTTGCCCACTCATGAACGAGGCGCGGCCCGGGGCGCAGAGCGGCGAGGCGGTGTAATTGTTGGCGAAGCGCGCCGAGCTCGCGGCAAGCGCCTTCAGGTGCGGCGCATGCAGGAAGTCGGCCGGGCCGTCCGGAAAGAACGTGCCGTTGAGCTGATCGACCATGACGATCAGGAAATTGGGTCGCCGGGTGGTCAAGGCAGGCTCCGTCCGTTGAGCTTGGTTTCGAGATAGTCTTCCACGAGCGTGATCGCGGTCTGCGCGTCGGGCACGCCGTCCTTCAGCGCGCGGCGGATGTAGAGCCCGTCGATCAGCGCCGCGGTCGCTTCCGCCACGCGGTCGGCCTCGGTCCGAGGCAGGATACCGGTCAGCCCGCTCATCAGGTTCGAATGCAGCCGCCGCGCATAGATGCGCAGCAGCCGCCGCAACTCGGTCGATTTCTGCGCCTCGACATAGAAGGCGAGCCAGGCGGCGATGATCTGAGGCTGGAACTGGTCGTCGGAAAAGCTGACGGCGACGACCACCGAGACGCGCTGGCGCGGCGTCACGGCAAGGCCGAACGCGCGCCTCGTGTCGGTGTTGAGCTCGGCGAGGATGTGCCGCATCGTCGCGAACAGCAGCTCGTCCTTGGCTCCGAAATAGTGATGCGCCAGCGCCGACGACACGCCGGCGCGGCCGGCGATCTCCGACATCGTCACGTCCAGCGATCCGCGCTCGCCGATCGCCGAGATCGTCGCATCGATCAGCGCCTTGCGGCGCACTGGCTCCATTCCAATTTTCGGCATTTGGGATCCGGTTCTGAAGAGAGATTATTTTTTATTGACGCGTCAATCAATAAAAAATCGACACTGAGATCAACCGATCGTGTCGTTCTGGACCATGGCAGGGGCTGGAAAACGGTTCACTATTGAACAATATTGAATCACGTGCCGCGAAGGATCGTGCTAGCGTGGGTTGAGGTTCAGGTCAGGCCGCGCCGAGAATGGCGATTTTCGAGAACCCATTCGCAGGCCGGCATCACCTGAAGATCAACATACGCTGGGCTCGGCGGCAAATGGAGGCTGTTATGACCGCATGCATCGTCGGCTGGGCACATTCGCGCTTCGGCAAGCTTGAAGGCGAGACGCTCGAGGGCCTGATCACCAAGGTTGCCGTCGAGGCGCTCGACCATGCCGGCATCGGCCCGGACGACGTCGACGAGATCGTGCTCGGCCATTTCAACGCCGGCTTCTCGCCGCAGGATTTCACCGCGAGCCTTGTGCTGCAGGCCGATGACCGGCTGCGCTTCAAGCCGGCGACCCGGGTCGAGAACGCCTGCGCCACCGGCTCGGCCGCCGTCCGGCAGGGCATCCGCGCGATCGACGCCAACGCCGCCCGCATCGTGCTGGTGGTCGGCGCCGAGCAGATGACGACCACGCCCGGTCCTGAGATCGGCAAGAACCTGCTCAAGGCTTCCTACCTGCCGGAAGATGGCGAGACCCCGGCCGGCTTCGCCGGCGTCTTCGGCAAGATCGCACAGGCCTATTTCCAGCGTTACGGCGACCAGTCGGACGCGCTGGCCATGATCGCGGCCAAGAACCACCGAAATGGCGTCGAAAATCCCTATGCGCAGATGCGCAAGGATTTCGGCTATGAGTTCTGCCGCCAGGAAAGCGAGAAGAACCCGTTCGTCGCCGGTCCGCTGAAGCGCACCGACTGTTCGCTGGTCTCCGACGGCGCCGCGGCGCTCATTCTCACCGACACCGCGACGGCACTGAAGATGCGCCGCGCCGTGACCTTCCGCGCCAACGAGCATGTGCAGGACTTCCTGCCGATGTCGAAGCGCGACATCCTCTCCTTCGAGGGCTGCGAGCGCGCCTGGGAGCAGGCGCTGAAGAAGGCCGGCGTCACGCTCGACGACCTTTCCTTCGTCGAGACGCATGACTGCTTCACCATCGCCGAACTGATCGAATATGAGGCGATGGGCCTGGCCAAGCCAGGCGAGGGCGCCAGGCTGGCGCTGGACGGCACGACGGCCAAGGACGGCCGCCTGCCGGTCAATCCGTCTGGCGGCCTGAAGGCCAAGGGCCATCCGATCGGCGCCACCGGTGTGTCGATGCATGTGCTGACCGCCATGCAGCTGATGGGCGAGGCCGGCGGCATCCAGGTGCCGGGCGCCAAGCTCGGCGGCATCTTCAACATGGGTGGCGCGGCTGTGGCCAACTACGTTTCCATTCTCGACAGGATTCGCTAGAAGCGGCCCGCATTAATGCATGTCGCCCAGAACTGCGCAGCGGTTCTGGGCGACATGCATCAAAACAAAGGCTTAAAGCGCGCCTCTGAATCCGTTTCAGCGCGGCGCGCTTTAAGCGGCGCACCTTGGAGCGCGCATGCGGGAGGCGACATGACAAATCCGGTTCTGGTCGAAGTCACGCGCGGTGCGGTGGTGGAAAGCGCGCATCGCGGCGCGGTTTCCGTCTTCGACGCCGACGGCAAGCCTGTCTGGGAGATCGGCGACACGGAACGCCCGGTCTTCCCGCGCTCCGCGGTGAAGGCGATCCAGGCATTGCCGCTGGTCGAAAGCGGTGCCGCCGATGCCTATGGCTTCAGGAACCGCGAACTGGCATTGGCCTGCGCCTCGCATTCGGGCGAGCCGGCCCATGTCGAACTGGCTGCCGCGATGCTGGCCAAGGCCGGTCTCGATAAGACCGCGCTGGAATGCGGCGTGCATTGGCCATCGAACCATGCCGCCGAGATCGCGCTTTCCCGCGCCGGCGGCGCGCCGAATGCTTTGCACAACAACTGCTCCGGCAAGCATTCCGGCTTCCTTTGCACCTGCGTGCATGCCGGCATCGCGCACGCTGGTTATGTCAGGGCAGGTCATGCGCAGCAGGAGATGGTGCGCGACGCCATGCAATCCGTGACGGGCGCGGCGCACAGCGTCGACCACAGCGGCACGGACGGCTGCTCGATCCCCACTTATGCCGTGCCCCTGAAAAGCTTCGCCCAGGGCTTTGCCCGCATGGCGACGGGCAGGGGCTTTGCGCCCGAGCGCGCCAAGGCGGCGAAGCGGCTGCTCTCGGCTTGCATGGCCGAGCCGTTCCTCGTCGCCGGCACCGGCAAGGCCGATGTCGCGCTGATGCAGGCCGCGCCCGGCCGCATCTTTGTCAAGACCGGCGCCGAAGGCGTCTATTGCGCGGCATTGCCCGAACTTGGCCTCGGCATCGCCTTGAAATGCGATGACGGCGCCGGCAGGGCGGCGGAAGTGATGATCGCCGCGGTGCTGGCAAAGCTGTTGCGCGGCGATGAACCGCTTGCGGCAAAGCTCACCGAGCTCGCCCATCCCGCAATCGAAAGCCGCATAGGGGCCAAGGTAGGCTTGCTGCGGCCGACGGCGGCGCTCAACTAGAGCATGATCCCGAAAAGTGGGAGCCGGTTTTCGGAAAAGATCATGCTCCAACAAAAAACTAGGTCAGGGTAACGATTCAACGAATCGTCATCCTGACTTAGCCGTCTTCAGCGATAGAACCAAAGTCATCGGATTTTTTGGCGAAGCCTGGAAGCCATAGCGCTCATAAAACGCTTTGGCCTCATCCGATATCGCATGAACCAGGAGGCCGCGAATGCCGAGAATGGCCGCCGCTTGACCGGTCCGCAGCACCGCGTCCTGTAGCAGGGCGACGCCCAGGCCCTTGCCTTGCCAGCTTGCATCGACGGCTAGCCGGCCAAGTACAGCCATGGGCACGGGACCGGGCATGTTGCGGCGGATCGAACCGGGAGCATCCGCCAGATCAAGTCTGCCTGATGAAAGGCAATAATAACCGACGACGCGCGTGCTTTCCGCAATCACATAGGTTCTGGACGCGCCGCTGACCTGGTTGGCGCGCGCCCGCCGTCGAAGCCATTGATCCAGGCTGTCGGTTCCGCTTTGAAAAAGATCGAGTTCGTGACTATCGGCAAGAAGGATTGGCGCCGAAAGCATCAGTCCCGCCAGGGTTTGGGCGCATTCATCAGGCGGGCAAATCCTTCGCCGCTCGGTGGCTGGTCGAGGATATCGAGATAATGCTGATAGCTCTCGGCATCGACCTTGACGAGCGTCTGGTCGAGCAGCGTGTCTTCCGCCGCGCGGTAAGCTGCGTCGATCATGAAGTCGGAGCGGGTCTTGCCGCGTATCTTCGCGGCGCGGTCGATCAGGCTGCGGACATCCTCGCGGATGCGTAGATTGACAGGCTTGGCGTGGCTGTCCTGGTTTTTCGTAGCCATGGCGATGAATCCTTCCATCACCATATAGCATTTTTGCATACACAATGTGTATCTAAATCTAAGGCTGTCAGGTTTGGCCGCCGGACAGCCCGAAAAAAGCTGCCCACGGCAAAATTGAACAGCAACGAGTTCATTTTTTTTTGCTAGTCTACCAGCATCGATCGGACGGTGGGTAGCCATGCTGGAAGCGGACAAGGTGTTTGCCGGGTCGATCCCGGAAAATTACGATCGCCACATGGTGCCGCTGATTTTCGACGCCTATGCCGCCGAGACCGCACGCCGGGCCGCGTCCTTCTCGCCCCTGGCCATCTTGGAGACCGCCGCGGGCACCGGGGCCGTGACCCGCGCGTTGGCGCCACAGCTTTCTCACCGCGCCAGCTACACCGTAACCGACCTCAATCAGCCGATGCTCGACTACGCGGCTTCTCGCCAGGGGCCCGACAGCCGCATCGCATGGCACCAGGCGGATGCCCTGAAGCTGCCCTTCGACGATGCGGCCTTCGACCTCGTCTGCTGTCAGTTCGGCGCCATGTTCTTTCCCGACCGTGCCGCCGCCTATCGTGAGGCAAAACGGGTCCTGAAGCCAAGCGGACATTTCCTGTTCAGTGTCTGGGATCGCATCGAGGAGAACATATTCGCCGACGACGTGACGAACGCTCTGGCAACGATCTTTCCGCACGATCCGCCGCGCTTCCTGGCGCGCACGCCGCATGGCTATCACGACAAGGACCTGATCCGTAGCGATCTGGCTGCCGCGGCCTTCTCAGATGTGGCGATCGATACCGTGGCCGAGCAGAGCCGCGCATCCTCGCCGCGTGTTCCAGCCGTCGCCTATTGCCAGGGAACCCTGCTTCGCAATGAGATCGAGGCCAGGGAGGCCGGACGACTGGCGTCCGCGACCGACTACGCCGAATCCGTGATCGCGGGCAAGCATGGCCGCGGCGAGGTGGCCGCCAAGATCCAGGCCCACATTGTCGTGGCCGCGGCTTAACTTACCTTGTTGCGCTCGACCGTGAGATGCGCGTAGCCGGTATCCGTTGACTGGGAAAGGTCGCTGGTCACCGGATCGGCCCAGCGCTGGCCGATGATGGCGCCGTTTTTCGCACCGTCGATGACGTTGTCCGAGATGACCGCGGTGCCGGAGCCTTCGACGACCGAAACGACGATGCCGGTGCCGGCCTTGCGGATAATGTTCCCCGTCGCCACGACATTGCGCAGATAAGGGCCCCAGCCGAGCTGCATGCCATAGAGCGGCGCGTTCTCGACCACATTGCCCGAGACCGTCGTGTCGGCCTCGGCGCTGATGCCGACGCCGAAGCCGGGCGGATCGGCAGTGTAGGGGCCAATGGTCGAGAGGTTACGCACGATGTTGTTCGAGCAGACGGCCATGCGGCCGCCTTCGTTGAAATTGACGATCGATATGCCGTTGGCCGCGCCGTCGACCAGATTGTTGCTGAGGATCGCGCCTTCGAAGGAGAATTCCGAATAGATCCCGGTCTCGCCGGAGCGCGAGCAGGTGTTGCCGGTGATCTGCAGATTGCTGGCGCTGTTGGCGCGGACTGCGGTGAAGGCGCAGTCTGAGACGACGTTGCCCGAGATGATGACGTTGCCGGCGCGGAAGGCGTTGATGCCGTTGCCGTTCTGGCCGGTGCCGCCGCTTCTTGCGCCGATCCTCTGGACACGGTTGCCGCTGACGATGGTGCCATCCTCCGCCGCCTGCCAGCGATGCACCAGGATGCCGCCATTGGCGCAGTCAGAAACGGTGTTGCCGGAAATCTCCAGCCCGCCGGCCTCGACCGAATAGATGCCGGCATCCGCAGCACCCGAAATATCGGAGCGGCCGACACGGCCGGCGGCATGTTCGAGCGCCAGCCCGTTCTTGCCGCTGCCTGTCACCTGGCAATTGTCGATGACGAGATGGCCGACGCGGCGCAGGTCGAGCAGCCCCTGGGTGTAGTCGGCCAGCCAGCGGTTGGCGCCGTCGAGCACCAGGCCGCTGAGCTCGATATGTTCGGCCTGCTCGGCCATCATCAGGTGACCGTTGCCGCCATAGACGATGCGCGTCGCGCCGGGCACGCCCGACAGGCGCACGCGGGCAGGCAGCTTGAGGTTCGAGACGAGATAGGTGCCGGGCGGCAGGAACACCGGCTGGTCGCGGTCGCTGGCCGCTGCCAGCATCTTGGCGAAAGCCTTGCTCTGGTCGTCGACAGCGCCCGGCTGCACGCCGATCTCCGTGGCATTGATCGAGCCGCGCATCGCGGCCATCTCGATGCCCGGCAGTGACTTTGCCGCTGCCTTGCCGGCGAAGACGCCGGCGACGGCGAAGCCGGCGGTCCGGGCAAGCAGCGTTCGTCTGTTCAACATCGGCACAGGTCCTGGCGTTTCGCCCTGTCTGTCGCAGGAATCGTGCCAAGGTGAGCTGATCGGCAAACCGCTTGTGCAGTCGCCTCGCTAAGCCTAAGTTTACTTTATGAGCAGAGCTTTTACCCGCGAAGAAGACAGCGAAAACGCCATTGCCGGCGTCGGCGAACGTCCAGTCAGCACGCACCGCAATCTGGTGACGGAGCGCGGCCTGGCGATGATCGAGGACAATCTCGCCGACCTGCGTGATATATTGGGCAAGGCGGAAAAGAAGGGCGACCGCGAGCGCATCGCAGTGGTTTCCCGCGACCTGCGCTACTGGACCGCGCGGCGCGAGAACGCCGAGCTTTCCGTGCCGGAGCCCGGCAGCGACGTGGTGCGCTTCGGCATGGGTGTCACGCTGGAAGGCGACGACGGCAAGAAGGTGCATTGGCGCATCGTCGGCGAGGACGAAGCCGATCCGTCGAAGGGCAGCATTTCCCATGTCTCGCCGATGGCCGTGGCGCTGTTCGGCAAGAAGGTCGGCGAGGTCGTCAAGGTCAACGGCAAGGAATGGGAAATCGTCAAGCTCTCGGACAAGGCCGAGAGTTAGTCTTCTAGCTTTGCAGTGTGGTCGCGGAAGAATGCTGCGGCACCTGCCTCATCGATTTCGCCGGCTGCGACCCCCATGACGAATTCATAGATCGTACCGTTGTCGGCTGTGAGCCCGTAGCCATTGATGATCAGGAATGCACCGGCCGCGACCATGGCCGTGCGCTTGTTACCGTCGACGAATGCATGGTTCCTCGCGATGCCGAAGATGTAGGCTGCTGCCAGATCTTCGATAGACGGATCACCGTAATTGGCCTTGTTCTCAGCACGGGCGAGGGCGGATTCGAGAGCGTTCTCATCTCTCAACCCCTGCGCACCGCCATGCCGGCGCAACTGCTCGGCATGCATTGCCTCGACGGCGCGGCGCGACAGAAACTGCCAGCTCATTCAGCGAGCTTCTGAAGCGCGACTTTGTACTTGTCCATGACCTTACGGGCAGCTTCCATCTGCCGCTCGAAACTGTCATCGACCGGCTCAAGGGCGATGCCCTTGTCGGTCTCGACGATTTGAAGCTGGTCACCCGCCTTCATGTTCATGCGATCGAGGAGTTCCTTCGGCAGTATCACGCCCTCGGAATTGCCGATCTTGCGAATGGTGGTGTTCATGACGGAATATCCTGTTGCAACGCAAATTATAACGTCAAGCGCCAAATGTTGCAACAGCGATTATAACGGCGCTAACTCTCAGCCAGCAACCGGTCCATCAGCCGGTTCGCGGCTTCCGGTATCACCGTTCCCGGCGGGAAGATTTCCGCCGCGCCAGCCGCCAGCACCGCGTCATAATCCTGCGGCGGGATGACGCCACCGGCGACGATCAGCATGTCGGCATGGCCGAGCTTCTTCAGCGCGTTCCTGAGCTCGGGGATCAGCGTCAGATGACCGGCTGCCAGCGATGACGCGCCGATGATGTCGACGTCGTGCTGCACCGCGAGCCTGGCGATCTCGTCCGGCGTCTGGAACATCGGCCCGACGGTCACGTCGAAGCCGAGATCGGCAAAAGCGCTGGCGATTACCTTCTGGCCGCGGTCGTGGCCGTCCTGGCCCATCTTGGCGACCAGGATGCGCGGCTTGCCGCCGGATTTCTTCTCGAACGCTTCGATCTTCTGTTGCAGAGGGTCGAGCGCCGGGTTGTCGCCAAGCGCGTCGCGATAGACGCCGGAGATCGTCTGCACCGCCGCCGTGTGGCGGCCGAACACTTTTTCCAGCGCCAGCGAAATCTCGCCCACGGTGGCGTTGGCGCGCGCGGCGCGGATCGCGAATTCGAGCAGGTTCTCGTCGCCCTCGGCGGCACGGGTCAGCGCCGCCAGCGCGTCCTCCAGGGCCGCGACGTCGCGCGTGCCTTTGAGCCGCTGCAGCTTCGCCAATTGCCTGGCCTTCACCTCGGCATTGTCGATCTTCAAGACATCGACCTCGATGTCCGTCTGCGGCCGGTGCGCGTTGACGCCGACCAGAATTTGCTCGCCGGAATCGATGCGCGCCTGGGTGCGCGCGGCCGCTTCCTCGATGCGAAGCTTCGGAATGCCTTTCTCGATCGCCGCCGCCATGCCGCCGAGGCTTTCGACCTCTTCGATATGGGCGAGCGCGCGCGCCGCCAGATCATGCGTCAGCCGCTCGACATAGGCCGAGCCGCCCCACGGATCGATCATGCGCGTCGTGCCGGATTCCTTCTGCAGGATGAGCTGCGTGTTGCGCGCGATCCGCGCCGAATGGTCGGTCGGCAGCGCCATCGCCTCGTCGAAGGAATTGGTGTGCAGCGACTGCGTGTGCCCCTGCGTCGCCGCCATCGCTTCGATCATCGTGCGGGTGATGTTGTTGTAGGGGTCCTGCGCCGTCAGCGACCAGCCTGAGGTCTGGCAATGGGTGCGCAGCGACAGTGAGCGTTCGTCCTTCGGCGCGAAATTCTTCTTCATTAGGCTCGACCAGAGCAGCCTTGCGGCCCTGAGCTTGGCGACCTCCATGAAGAAGTTCATGCCGATCGCCCAGAAGAAGGAGAGGCGTGGCGCGAAGCGGTCGATGTCGAGGCCCCCAGCAACGCCGGCGCGCGCATATTCGATGCCGTCGGCGATGGTGTAGGCGAGCTCGAGGTCGGCGGTCGCGCCGGCTTCCTGCATGTGATAGCCGGAGATCGAGATCGAGTTGAATTTCGGCATATGCCTGGAGGTGTAGGCAAAAATGTCCGACACGATCCGCATCGAAGGCTTCGGCGGATAGATGTAGGTGTTGCGGACCATGAACTCCTTCAGAATGTCGTTCTGAATGGTCCCGGCCAGATCCTTCTGCGCGACGCCCTGTTCCTCGGCCGCGACGATGTACAAAGCCATGATCGGCAGCACGGCGCCGTTCATCGTCATCGACACCGTCATCTCGTTTAGCGGAATGCCGTCGAACAGCTGCCGCATGTCGAGGATGGAATCGATCGCCACGCCGGCCATGCCGACATCGCCGGCGACGCGCGGATGGTCGCTGTCATAGCCGCGATGCGTGGCGAGATCGAAGGCCACCGATAGGCCTTTCTGGCCGGCGGCGAGATTGCGCCGGTAGAAGGCGTTGGATTCTTCCGCTGTCGAGAAGCCGGCATACTGCCGGATCGTCCAGGGCTGCTGGACATACATGGTGGGGTAGGGGCCGCGCACGAAAGGCGGCATGCCCGGATAGGTGTCGAGATTGGCGAGCCCCTTGAGGTCGCCTTGCGTGTAGAGATGCTTTACGGCGATGCCTTCCGGCGTCATCCGCTGGCCTTTGAGCTCGACCGGTGCGCGACGCGGCGCCGACCAATCGATCTGGCTGAAATCCGGGATCATGACCCGGCTCCGATCGACTGATCGATGCGCACCGGAAACAGCGGCTCGCAGGTAGCGACACCTTCGGTCAGGGCCGGGCGCCGCTCCTGCGGCAGTGTCTCGACCGGGCGCTCCGTGCCGACGCGGTAAAGCGTCGTGCCGACGATGCCGCGTTCACCCGAACGATAAGCGCCGTTGCGTTTAGCGGCCGCCGTCTGCACGCGATTCTGGATATAGCCCTGCTGCAGGCTGGCGAGCACGCCGCCCTCGGCCTCGATGCGCTGGAATTCCTTCCAGGCGGCAGCGCAGAGATCGTTGGTCAGCGCCTCGACCGCGCCCGAGCCGCTGGCGGGGTCGGCGACATGACCGATATGGCTCTCCTCGGCCATGATAAGCTGCGCGTTGCGGGCGACGCGGCGGGCAAAGCCGGCCGGCAGCCCATGCGCGATGGTGTGCGGCAGGATCGAGATCGAATCGGCGCCGCCGGCTGCCGCGGCGAAGGCTGCGATCGCCGTGCGCAATATGTTGGTCTCCGGGTCGGCCATCGTCATCATGCGGTAGGAGGTCTCGGCATGGATGCTGGCCGTCGAGGCCGGGATCGAGCAGGCTTCCTGGATGCGCGCCCAGAGCTTGCGCAAGGCCCGCACCTTGGCAATCGAGACGAACTGGTCTTGGTCGACGCTGAGCGCGAAGCCGATATGGGGTGCGGCATAGACCAGCGGCTGGCGCGCCTTCTCGAACATCCTGAGATAGGACACGACGGAGGCCATCATCGTGCCGAGCTCTTGCGCCTCGGTGGCGCCGGCATTGTGGAAGACGCGGCCGTCGGCCTCGAGCAGCACGCCCGGCACGCCCATCGAAAAGAAATGCGCCAGCGACTGCGGCATCGATTCCTGCAGCGCCTCGATCGAGGTGCGCAGCCGCCCGGTGCCGGCGAAGATCGCCGCCGGGTCGATGCCGAAGGAGAGGTTGAGCTTGGTCGGATCGGAGCGGCGCTTGCTCAGGAAGGCAAGCAGCCAGTCGGCGACCGCGCGGCTCCAGGGATGCGCGTCGATGCGCACCTGCACGCGGTTGAGCGGCACGCCGTCGAGCACCGCCTCGAGCGCTTCCGCGGTGCGCGGCAGGCCGTAACCGAACGCGTTCGGCGCGCCCTCGAAGACCAGCGACAGGCCGGTGGCGCCTTGGGCGATGTCTTCCAGGGCTTGGGCGCTGGCGCGGGCAATGTCCGGGTCGTCGACGCGCTGGCTGACGACCCAGGGCGCGGTCGGATTTGTGCGCGGCAATGGCTCGGCCGACGTCGAGCGTTGGCTGAGCGGCCCGATGCGGATGCCGTCATCGGTGCGGGAGACGAGCTTTTCCTCGAAGGAACCGCCGGCAAGCGCCTTTTCCGCCAGCGCCTGCCAACGCTTGGCGTCCGGGTTCGGAAGGTCGACATCCCTGGTCAAGGCGCCGGCGCCCATCGCTCTCCTCGCTTCTCGGCCGCATCAGCCGGGTCCAGCCAATCTAAGGTCAGGAACCGGATATCACAATGCGTCATCCGGCCGGGTTCTCCCGCGACCAGCCAATCGATTGCCAAACATGCGCGCAATCCGCAAGCGCCAAAGGCCAAATTCGCCGCGTCTCAAATCGATACTGGGCATTGCCGCATGCGACTGGCGTTACTATACCTCGGGTTGAGGCCTTTGAGCGGAACAGATTGCGGAGACAGGATATGGTTGACGAGACCAGCATCTTCATCGGCGCCAGCCGCAAGTCCGACGATTCCTATCAGCGCGCCGAAGAGCTTTTGCTGCGCTACGGCAACCGCCACGGCCTCGTCACCGGGGCCACGGGCACCGGCAAGACGGTCAGCCTGCAGATCCTGGCCGAGGGCTTTTCGAATGCCGGCGTGCCGGTCTTCTGCGCCGACATCAAGGGCGACCTTTCCGGCATATCCATGATGGGCGAGCCCAAGGATTTCCTGGTCAAGCGCGCCGGGCAGGTGAAGCTCGATCCCTACCAGTTCCAGGAATTTCCGGTCATCTTCTGGGATCTGTTCGGCGAGCAGGGCCACCCGATCCGCGCCACCATTTCCGAGATGGGGCCGCTGCTTTTGTCGCGGCTGATGAACCTCACGGACGCGCAGGAAGGCGTCATGAACATCGCCTTCCGCATCGCCGACGAGGAAGGCCTGCTGTTGCTTGATTTGAAGGACCTGCAGGCGCTGCTTGCCAACATGGCCGATCGCGCCGACCAGCTCAGCGCGCGCTACGGCAATGTCACCAAGCCTTCGGTCGGCGCCATCCAGCGCACGCTCCTGGTGCTCGAGCAGCAGGGTGCCGCCAACTTCTTCGGCGAGCCGGCGCTGCGCATTGCCGACATCATGCGCACGACGCGCGACGGCCGTGGCGCGATCAGCGTTCTGGCCGCCGACAAATTGATGATGAACCCAAGACTCTACGCCACCTTCCTGCTGTGGCTGATGTCCGAGCTGTTCGAGGAGCTGCCTGAAGTCGGCGATCTCGACAAGCCCAAGCTGGTGTTCTTCTTCGACGAGGCGCATCTTTTGTTCGAGGACGCGCCGAAGGTGCTGATCGACCGCGTCGAGCAGGTGGTGCGGCTGATCCGCTCCAAGGGCGTCGGTGTCTATTTCGTCACCCAGAACCCGCTGGATATTCCCGAAAAGGTGTTGGCCCAGCTCGGCAACCGCGTCCAGCACGCGCTGCGCGCCTATACGCCGCGCGAACAGCAGGCGGTGCGTACCGCCGCCGAGACCTTCCGGCCCAATCCCGATTTCGACTGCGCCACCGCCATCACCCAGCTCGCCACCGGCGAGGCGCTGGTCTCGATGCTGGAGGACAAGGGCGTGCCGGCCATGGTGCAGCGCACGCTGATCCGGCCGCCGTCGTCGCGGCTCGGACCGATCACACCCGACGAGCGCCGCAAGATCATCGCCGAGAGCCCGGTCGCCGGCCAGTACGACGAGGCGGTCGACCGCGAATCGGCCTTCGAAATCCTGCAGAAGAAGGCCAAGGAAGCGCAGGACGCCGAGGCGCAGGCAAAGCAGAAGAACAGCGGCGGCTCGCGCTGGACCATTCCTGGTTTCGACGATGTTTTGGGAACGGGCAACCGGCGCTCGTCCAACCGCCAGACCGTGGCCGAAGCCGCCATCAAGTCGGTGGTGCGCTCGGTCGGCTCCTCCGTCGGCCGTGCCATCGTGCGCGGCATCCTGGGGAGTCTGGCCCGGGGGCGGTGAGCTTTCGCCTGGCGGCGTGGCAAGGCTCACACCACTAATGCATGTCGCCCAGAAGTGTGCTCGGTTCTGGGACAACGACATGCATCAAAACAAAGACTTAAAGCGCGTCGCCTGAAATCCGGTTCAGCGCGACGCGCTTTAGGCGGCCCACTGGTTGCGTAGCGCATCGGCGTCGGCGACCGCGAGGCCGCAGGCTTCAAGTGCCCGTCGCGTGGCCGCGATCAAATCCCCGTTCCCCGAGGCCAATGCGCCGCCCGGCAGGAAAAGATTGTTTTCAAATCCGACACGGCAATGCCCGCCGAGTAGCGCGGCGGTCGTGACGCATGCCGTTTCCTGGCTACCGAAGGCGCACACCATCCAGTGACTGGGCGCGACGGGGCCGAGAGCCAAGAACGGCAGCAGGTCGGCGGGGGCAGATGTCTGTCCAACTGTGTGACGGCCGAGCACATAGAGGACTGGCTGATTGTCGAACGGGATCATCCCCCGTCTCGCGAGCGTCGCTAGATACGAGGCCTCTTCCGTCGAATAGAGGATAATCTGTGGTACTACCTTCCGCCGCCGGAGCGTTTCGAGGAACGAGGCGAAACCTGCTTCATGCGTTTGATCGGACACGAACTCGCGCAAAGCGAGCGAGACGGCTTCGGGGCGCGCCTCCAGCACCACCCGCATCTGCTGTTCGGGCCGGTAGATACCCAAGGCCTCGCTGGTGATCTGAACCACGAGCCTCTCGCCGACTTGTGCCCTGATCGCGGTGGCTGCGGCGCGGTAGGCTTGCGCGTCGAGGAGATGGCGGCCGTTGCGGTCGCGGACATGCACGTGGATCATGGCTGCGCCGGCCTCGAGCGAGACCGCCGCGACCCGTGCCAACTCATCGGACGTAATCGGCAACGCCGGATGATCGGCCTTCGTACGCCGGCCGCCACTCGGCGCCACTGCGATCGCGACGGGACCGGAGCGGCCGGAAACTGCTTGCATTGGATTCTACCTGCTCCGCATCTGTACTTCGTGGGTTGCACAACCATAACTATGCCTTGCGCAACATCCACTCCAATGTGAGCGCGTAACGCTTGTCGCCGAGACCAGGCAGAGTTCAAAATGGCAATCAGTCGCCCGCCCTGCGTGGCCGGGCAATCAGAGGGCAGGGCGCTTGGCTATGGCCAGGCCTATGCCGAGCGCGACCATCGCGCCGCCCGACGCCTCCCGCAGGCGGCGGATCACGCCCGAACGCCCGGTTGCGCCTGCCCGGATTCGGCTCGCCGCAAAAGCGACCACGACATCGGCCAGCGTGTTGAGCGTTACCGATATGAAGCCGAGGATCATGAACTGCAGCGCGACGTGGCCGCCGCTGAGGTTCACGAATTGCGGAATGAAGGCCAGGAAGAAGGCGGCCGTCTTCGGGTTCAACGCTTCGACCAGCACCCCCTCGCGAAACGCTCGGGCAGCGCCGAGCGCGGGCGCCGGCACGCCGCCCTCCAGCATTGTTTTTGCATCGCGTCGGGCGGCCTGGAACGTGCGGAAGCCCAACCAGACGAGGTAGACGGCGCCGATCAGCTTCAGCGCCGTGAACAGCTCCGCGCTGGCAAGCACGATTGCCGAGACGCCCAGACTGCCGGCCAGCACATGGACCATGCCGCCCAGCCCCGTTCCGAAGCTGGAGGCAATGCCTTCGCCACGTCCTCCGGCGAGCGTGCGCGCGGCGACATAGAAGATGCCCGGCCCCGGCGTGATGGCAAGCAGGAAAGCCGCGGCGAAATACAAGGCGAATTGGGTCAGGTCCAACATGACGGAGGTCTCTTGAAAGTGCTGGGGCCAGTCTTCACACTGGCCAGACCTCACACTGGCCAGACTTCACACTGGCCAGTCTTCACACTGGCCAGACTTCACACTGGAATGAGCGGCGCGACCTCGCGATCGGATGGCCGCTCGCTCGCCGCCAGGCCGGCGAGCACGCCGGCGCGATCGGCCGCGTTGCGGTTCTGGCTCATCTTGCGCTTGCCTTCGAGCTTGGTGATCGGCATGCGCAGGCCGACAATGCCCTTCAGCTGCGACTGGATGAAATCCGCCGGCGCATCCGACACGGCCCAGGGCGCGGCGCGCTCGCCTTCATGCAGGTTGGTCAGGCGGGTCACGACCTCGAGCAGCCTGTCGGCATCCTCGAAGAATTCGATCGGTCCATGCGCGTGGACGGCGACATAGTTCCAGGTCGGCACCACCTTCCCGGTCTCCTGTTTGGTCTGGTACCAGGACGGCGTCACATAGGCGTCCGGCCCCATGAACATCGCCAGTCCGTTGCCCAGCACTGGCGCGCGCCATTGCGGGTTTGCCTTCGCGACGTGCCCGTAGATCACGCCCTGCTCGCCCTCGTTCTCGTCGAGGAGAAGCGGCAGAGGCGTCGCCAGCGGGCCATCGGCCGTGGCGGTGACCAGGATTGCCAGCCGCGCCGCGTGGATCGTGGCCGTGAGGCTCTCGTGATCGTCGTCGCGAAAGGCAGGTGGTGTGTACATGACAAAACTCCTTGCGTTGCAGGAAAAGATGCCGGATGTCTGGCTTGCTTGGAATATCCAGTTTTGAAAGTTTCTGGTGGTCCAGTTGGAGCAGGACGGCGTCGCGCGCCGGATCATCGCGGCGATCAAGGAGCAGATCCACAGCGGCGCCTATAGGCCCGGCGATCGCCTGCCGTCGACGCGCGCCTTCGCGGCCGAGTGGGGGGCCTCGCGAACCACGGTCACGGGCGCTTATAGCCAGCTCGATGCCGAAGGCTATCTGATCATCCGGCATGGCGCGCGCGCCATCGTTGCTCCCGGGCTGGAGAGGGCATTGGGAGAGGCGACCGTCGCAACCGCTTCGCCGCGCAACCTCTCGGCCTTCGCAAGACGGTTGCTGGCCCTGCCTCGAACCGCAGAAATGCCGCCGGCCAAGCTTGCGGATTTCCGCTATGGCGAACTGTCCGGAGCCGACTTCCCGGTGCTGGCCTGGCGGCGGGCCTCCAACAAGGCCGTGCTGCGACGCCCCGCGCGGCTGCGCTACGGCGACCCGCAGGGGTCTTCCATCCTGCGCAACGCGCTGCAGGCCTATCTCTGGCGCGCGCGCGGCATCAGTTGCACGCAGGAGCAGATCGTCATCGTCAACGGCTCGCAGCAGGGGTTGGACCTCTGCGCGCGGCTGCTGCTCGACCCCGGCGATCCCTTTGTGATCGAAAACCCCGGCTATCCGCTCGCCCGCCATGCCTTCGTGGCCGCGGGAGGCATTGCCGTGCCGGTTCCTGTCGACGCGGATGGGCTAAGGACGGAAAAGCTGCCGGCGGCCCGTCTCGCTTACGTGACGCCTTCGCATCAGTTTCCGCTCGGCAGCGTGCTTTCGGCGACGCGGCGGCGTTCGCTGCTGGCCTGGGCCGCCGGCACGGGAGCCTACATTGTGGAAGACGATTATGACGGCGAATACCGCCACGACATCAGTCCTATCCCGCCGCTGCAGGCGCTCGACGCGGATACCGTCATCTATGTCGGCACGTTGTCCAAGACGCTCTCGCCCACCCTGAGGCTCGGCTACCTCGTCGTCCCCGTCAGCCTGCGCCGGGCATTCAGCGAGGCGAAGCGCCTGACCGACCGGCACGCCCCCATGCTGGAGCAGGACGTGCTGAGCGAGCTGCTGGCAAGCGGCGCCTACGAACGTCATGTCCGCAGCATCCGCAGGAAGAACGCCGAGCGCAGAGACATCCTGCTGCGGGCGTTGAGCGATCGTCTGGGGCCGCAGGTCACGGTCGCGGGAGCCGATACTGGCCTGCATGTCGTTGCCTGGATGAACGGCATCGACGCCGAACGCGAACCGGCGATCATCGCGGCTGCGCGAGACGCCGGGATCGGTCTCTATCCCGTGTCGCCGCTTTATGATCCGAGCGGACCCAGGCCGGAAACGGCCGGGTTTATCCTGGGCTATGCCGGTCTTGATGCGGAGGCGTTGCGACGCGGCGTTGCGGTGCTGGCCACCATATTGGCCAAGCACGCCAATAGATCGGCGTCTTAGAAGATCTCGTTGGTGAGCTTCTTCACCGGGCCGAGCAGGATCGAGCCCGTCGGCACGCCGTTGTCGATCGGGATCGCCTTGCGCTCCGGCATGTCCTCTTCCGGCGCGCCGACATTGGCGGTCACGATGACCGGGGTCTTGGTCGGCACGCGGTCGTAAAGGTCGATGATGTCCTGGTTGATCAGGCGCACGCAGCCGGATGAGACGGACTTGCCGATCGACCACCATTCGGGCGAACCGTGCAGGCGGTAGAGCGTGTCCTGGTTGCCCTGGAAGAGATAGAGCGCACGCGCCCCGAGCGGGTTTTTCAGGCCACCCGGCATGCCGCCATTCTTGGCGCTGTATTGCGTCAGTTCCGGCTGGCGCGCGACCATCTCGTCCGGCGGCGTCCATTTCGGCCATTTCTGCTTCCACTGCACGACCGCGTCGCCCGACCATTCGAAACCGGCGCGGCCGAGGCCGACACCATAGCGGATCGCCTGGCCGCCCTCACGCACCAGGTAGAGGAAGTGGCCGGTGGTATCGACGACGATGGTGCCGGGACGCTGTCCGGTCGGGTCGGGCACGATCTGGCGCAAGAATTTGTGATCGATCTTTCTCACCGGGATGGCCGGCAGGTCGAAGCCGTTGTCGGTGACCGCGGCATACATCGTCTCATAATCGCCGAGCGGCGGCTCGACATAGGTCTGAGGCGGTGGCGTCTGGATGGGCGCGGGGCCTTGATCGCTGGTCGTGGTGCAGGCGGAGACCGCGGCAGAAGCAGCGCCAAGGGCTGTAAGATTGAGGAAGCCACGGCGGCTGATGCGGAAGGAAGCGTCTGACATGGTTGCCTTTTCTAGGTCTTAATTCGCAAGAAAGCATGAATGCGGGGGCACGTCGCCGGCGGCATCCATAACATTCGGCGGTGATAGGCGGTTCCAATTCTGGCCTGACGGTGGACAGAAAAAGGCGAAGCTGTGATCGTGCCACAGCTGTTGCACTGCAGCAACAGCCACTTTGGGGGCTAACCGCCGGCCAGAAGACCCTCGAGCGAGGGCAGGATCAGTGCCGGCGGAAAATCCCGGTATTCGTCGGGCTGGTTGGTGCGGTTGATCCACACCGTGCGGAAACCGAACTTGGCCGCGCCGGCTATGTCCCAGCGGTTCGACGACTGGAACGACACCGCGCCCGGATAAAGCCGCCAGCCGGTGACCACCATGTCGTAGACCGACGGGTCGGTTTTGAACCGCTTGACCGCATCGACCGAGAACACGTCGTCGAGGATCTGGTCGAGCGCCGCGGATTTGACAGCCGCGCCGAGCATTTCGGGCGAGCCGTTGGAGAGGATCGCGAGCTTCGCGCCCGAGGCCTTGATCGCCTTCAGCACGGCGGGCACTTCCGGATAGCAGTCGAGCCGCCAATAGGCCTCGAGCAGTTTCGTCCGCAGCGCCGGGTCGGCTGACGGCACCTTGCGCAACGCGAAGTCGAGCGCCTGCTCGGTCAGTTGCCAGAAATCGGCGTAGGCACCTCCCATCAGCGTCCGTACCCAGGAATATTCGAGCTGCTTGGCACGCCAGATTTCCGACAGCAGCTGTCCGTCCGGGCCGATCTCGCCGGCATGGCGGCGCACGGCCGCATGCACGTCGAACAACGTGCCATAGGCGTCGAAGACATAAGCCGCATGGTGCATGGAAAGAGTTTTGCGGCGGCAAGCCGCGCCGTGCAAGCGCTGATTGCGCCTAAGTGCTGCTGGCCTCAACGATTTTTGTCCATGTCGGTTGACGCCGCCCGCCAAAGCATCGTCCTATGGCGGCCTGAAATCATCGATCTGGACGGCGAACATGACACTGGCGGCGGCGGCGCAAACCGCGACTTGGACCTATGTGGACGGCGACTGGTACGACGGCAATGTCGCGATACTGGGGCCGCGCAGCCATGCCATGTGGCTCGGCACCAGCGTCTTCGACGGCGGCCGCTGGTTCGAAGGCGTCGCGCCCGACCTCGAGCTTCACTCCGCCCGAGTCAACGCTTCCGCGACCGCGCTTGGCTTGAAGCCTTCGATGACGACGGAAGAGATCGTCGGGCTGACCTGGGACGGCCTGAAGAAATTCGACGGCAAGACGGCAGTCTATATCAGGCCGATGTATTGGGCCGAGCATGGCGGCTATATGGGCGTGCCGGCCGATCCGGCCTCGACCCGCTTCTGCCTCTGCCTCTACGAATCGCCGATGATTCCGCCGTCCGGCTTTTCGATCGGCGTCTCGCCGTTCCGGCGCCCGACCATCGAGACCATGCCGACCAACGCCAAGGCCGGCTGCCTCTATCCCAACAACGGCCGGGCCATCCTGGAGGCCAAGAACCGCGGCTTCGACAACGCGCTGGTGCTCGACATGCTGGGCAATGTCGCCGAGACCGGCACCTCCAACATTTTCCTGGTCAAGGACGGTCATGTGATGACGCCTGCTCCGAACGGCACGTTCCTGTCCGGCATCACCCGCTCGCGCACCATCAACCTGCTCGGCGACTACGGTTTCAGGACCACCGAGAAGACGCTGTCGATTCGCGATTTCCTCGAGGCCGACGAGATCTTCTCGACCGGCAACCACTCGAAGGTGGTGCCGATCACCCGCATCGAGAACCGCGACCTGCAGCCCGGACCGGTGGCCAAGAAGGCGCGCGAGCTCTATTGGGAATGGGCGCATTCGACGTCCGCCGCCTGACCCGCCGGAGCGTTTCACCGTTTCACGCGAACGGCGACCCGCTCCATCTCTTTAATTTTGCGCAATTCCGGGCGGAAAACCGTTTCGCACTTTTTTCGGAATTGCTCTAAAAACTCGCTCGGCGCTCCATTCCGGAGTTGCCCCGATCCATTCCAGACCTATCTTAGCTCGGTAGTATCACCGGACTTTTTTCCTCGAGGGAGTACCATCCATGGCTTTTGAATTGCCCGCTTTGCCTTATGACTACGAGGCCCTGCAGCCTTACATGTCGAAGGAGACGCTGGAGTATCACCACGACAAGCACCACAAGGCCTATGTCGACAACGGCAACAAGCTGGCGGCCGAGGCCGGAATGGGCGACCTGTCCGTCGAAGAGGTCGTGAAGCAGTCCTTCGGCAAGAATGCCGGGCTCTTCAACAACGCGGCCCAGCATTACAACCACATCCATTTCTGGAAGTGGATGAAGAAGGGCGGCGGCGGCAACAAGCTGCCGGGCGCGTTGCAGAAGGCCGTCGACAGCGATCTTGGCGGCTACGACAAGTTCAAGGCGGATTTCATCGCCGCCGGCACCACCCAGTTCGGCTCCGGCTGGGCCTGGGTCTCGGTCAAGAACGGCAAGCTGGAAATCTCCAAGACCCCGAACGGCGAGAACCCGCTGGTTCACGGCGGCTCGCCGATCCTCGGCGTCGACGTCTGGGAGCACTCCTATTACATCGACTACCGCAATGCGCGGCCGAAATACCTCGAGGCTTTCGTCGACAGCCTGATCAACTGGGACCATGTCCTGGAGCTGTACGAAAAGGCCAAAGGCTAAGCGATTTTGATGAAAAGCCCCGGTACGCCGGGGCTTTTCATTTTCGGGCGGGAAGAAACTACAAGCCGGCCAGCAAAATCGTCACGGCAAAAAGGGAATAATCCCGCCGCGATGCCCGTTAACGTTCAGAGCAATTCCAGGAAAAGTGTGAAGCGGTTTTCCGTCCGGAATTGCGTCAATAAGGAGATACAGCATTTCACCGTGAAACGGTGAAATGCCTTAGTCGCGAACTCCCTTCATCATCATGGAGCCAATTGAATGAGAAAGCTTGTCATCGCCATCTCTATGCTCGCCTTTGCTGGCTCGGCCGCCTATGCCGACCCGATCAAGGATCGTCAGGCCCTGATGAAGGAACGCGGCAAGCTCGCCGGCCAGATCTCGAAGGTGGTCAAGGGCGAGACGCCTTTCGATGCCGCCGCCGTGCTCGACGCGCTGAAGGCGCTGGAAGCCAACGCCGAGAAGTTCGACGCCGACACGCTGTTCCCTGCCGGCTCCGACAAGGGCGACACCACGGCAGCACCCAAGATTTGGGAAGACATGGCGGGCTTCAAGGCCGCCGAGGACAAGTTCCTGGCCGACGCCAAGGCCGCGGTCGCTTCCCCGCCGGCCGATGTCGACGCGCTGAAGGCGCAGCTCAACACGCTGGGTGGCGATTGCGGCACCTGCCACCAGACCTACCGGATCAAGAAGAGCTGATCGCCTGGCGATGGCCTGGCTGAAGAAGCTCGTCGGCGCCGTCATCGTGCTTGGCGGCGCCGCGGCCGTTGCCGGCTGGGCCCTGTCGGCGCCGGTCAGGCTTGACGCTGCGGCCGTCGCCCAGCTCGGCCCCGGCGACGCTGCCAAGGGCAAGCGCATCTTCTACGCGGGGGGCTGCACCTCCTGCCACGCCAAGCCGGGCGCCCAGGGCGACGCCCGTCTCGAGCTCGTCGGCGGTCTGGAACTGAAGACGCCGTTCGGCACCTTCGTTCCGCCCAATATCTCGCAGGATCAGAAGGACGGCATCGGCGCCTGGAGCGAGGAAGACTTCGCCAACGCCATGCTGAAGGGTGTTTCGCCTTCCGGCGAGCATTTCTACCCGGCCTTTCCCTATGCCTCCTACGCGCGCATGAAGCGGGCCGACATCGCCGACCTCTACGCCTTCATGAAGACGCTGCCGGCGGTAGCCGGCAAGGCGCCGGATCACAAGCTTTCCTTCCCCTTCACCATCCGCCGCGGCATCGGCCTGTGGAAGCGGCTCTACCTCAGCCCCGAACCGGTGATCGCGCTGCCCGACGGCACGCCGGACAAGATGCTGGCCGGCCGCTATTTGGTCGAGGGACCCGGCCATTGCGGCGAATGCCACACGCCGCGCGATTTCGCCGGCGGGGTCAAGAAGGGCGAGTGGCTGGCGGGCGCCGTGGCGGCCGAAGGCTCGGGCATCGTGCCGAACATCACTCTCGGTGGCGGCATGAAAGACTGGTCCGAGGCCGACATCGCCAATTATCTCGAAACCGGCTTCACGCCCGAGTTCGATTCCGTCGGCGGCGCCATGGTCGAGGTGCAGCGCAACATGGCGCAGCTGACCGCCGACGACCGTGCAGCGATCGCCGCTTATCTCAAGGCCGTCCCGCCGCATCCCAACGGCTACCCGGCGCGCAAGCCGGCGAGTTGAGCTGCTTCCGGTTATTGCTCGGGCCGGGCGGTACCTATCAACTCGAGCACCTTTTCGAGTCGTGCCACGACATCGCTGGTTTCCAGGATCCGCTGCTTCTCATCAATGCCTATCGACAGCAACTGCGCGACGGTGTCGGCCATCAGGCCGGGATTCTCGGCGGAAGGGAGGCCGAAGCGGGCTCGCTGGCGCACCGGCAGCGAGGAAAGGTCGATGTTGGCGTAGATACTGTATGCATCGAGCACCATGCGGGAAAGTGAGGCGGCTTCTTCCGACTGGCCGCGCTGCTCTTCGATCGGGCTTGTCTCTGCCGCCAGGCATTCGCCGTCGATCAGGCGTGTGATGGCCATGCGCTGAAGGCCGGATACCGTGACCTTGAGAACGCCATCCATCTGCGTCTGGCTGTTTATCACGCTCGCCATAACGCCCACCGGATGGAGAGACTGAAGGGTGCTGGGGTCGTCGTCGGCGCCATGCTTCTGGGCGACCACGACAACCCGACGATCGCCGGCCATGGCACGTTCAACGGCACGCCGCGTTTTGTCGCGCGCCACGAAGATGGGCGTGATCGTTTGCGGGAACAGCACAAGGTCCCGCATGGGAAAGATGGGGACCTCTGTCTGCATGAGACTGGAAAGGACCGCAACTGGCGCTGCTTCAGGCCCTGTTGCCCGCTGGTTTGCCTGAATCCTCGCGGCCAACACATTCCAGTCGCGGAGGCCGAGAATCCTAGCGATCAGCTCCAGGCTTTCGCCGTGAGAAAGTGAGACGGATTTGGCGGCCAGCGCTTCGCTTAACGTTTGCGCCATGGCCTTGGCGTCGCGGAAATCGCGCATGAGATCATCCTCTGCGTAAAACGAACGGAAAGCGTCAGGAGCTTGCGTTGCTGACCCGTTCGTTCGGGCAAAGGGAGCCTGAATTAGCTCGATACATTCACCGTACCCAGGAGGGTGCAAGCAGCAGGTTGTATCTACCGCCCGGGAAGGTGCGCCGAGGTCAGGTGCTTGTCAATCCTGACCTCAGGTCCCGCGCCCTGTCTACGGGTGGCGGTCGCCCAGGAAATCGAAGCCGTTTTCGAAGAAGTGGTTGTAGTTGCAGGTCAGTTCCTCGCCGGCCGCGATGTCGCGCAGCGCGTAGGTCTCCTCCGGCGAAGAGACGTCGCAGTTCGGATCGTCGTCGTGGTTCATGTAGCGCGCATCGTCGGCCTCGAAGACGATGAAGCTCGGATCGTGCCGGTCCGGATAGGAATAGCGGTCGAGATAGGATTTCACCGGGCCGATCTGGGCCTCATAGGTGCCGACAGGGATGCGGCGATCGAACCGCGGGTCGAGCTTCCAGACCAGCGTGCCCTTGGCAATGCGGTTCTTGGCGAAAACGCCGATGCCCTGGATGGCGGATTTGTCGAGATAGGTGTCGACGAGCAGCATGATTGTCCTTGCGAGTGAACGGATGGCGCAGCTTGACTAGGCCGCGCGCGAAAGGGCGGCATTGGGTAACGCGCGCCCTTGGCAATTGCGAGTGGAAAATCAGGCCTTGCCGGTCACTTTCAAGGCATAGGCGTAGATATAGGCGATCTCCTCCAGCCG
The DNA here is from genome assembly GCF_020165615.1 of Mesorhizobium sp. BH1-1-5. Classification (NCBI taxonomy): domain Bacteria; kingdom Pseudomonadati; phylum Pseudomonadota; class Alphaproteobacteria; order Hyphomicrobiales; family Phyllobacteriaceae; genus Mesorhizobium; species Mesorhizobium sp. BH1-1-5. The sequence continues at coordinate 36,440 of NZ_JAIUIM010000022.1, read as the reverse complement.
CGAGAACCGGCCCGACGCGCCGGCATGCCCGGACTCCATGTTGATCTTGAACAGGACCGGGTTGCCGCCTGCCTTGCGCTCGCGCAGCCGCGCCACCCATTTCGCCGGCTCCCAATAGGTGACGCGCGGATCGGTGAGGCCCGCCAGCGCCAGGATCGGCGGGTAGTCGTGCGCCGCCACATTGTCATAGGGCGAATAGGCCGCGATCGTCTCGTAGTCGGCGGCGGACGCGATCGGGTTGCCCCATTCCGGCCATTCCGGCGGCGTCAGCGGCAGGCTGGCGTCGAGCATGGTGGTGAGCACGTCGACGAACGGCACCTCGGCGACGATGCCGCCGAAATCCTGCGGCGCTATGTTGGCGATCGCCCCCATCAGCATGCCGCCGGCCGAGCCGCCTTGCGCGACGATGCGGTCATGCCGCGTGTAGCGCTCGGCGACGAGATGGCGGGCGCAGGCGATGAAATCGGTGAAGGTGTGCATCTTCTTCGCCCGCTTGCCGTCCTCGTACCAGCCGTAGCCCTTGTCCTTGCCGCCGCGCACATGCGCGATGGCATAGACGAAGCCGCGGTCGACCAGCGACAGGCAGTTGGTGTTGAAGGCCGAAGGAACGGTGATGCCGTAGGAGCCATAGCCGTAAAGCAGGCAGGGCGCCGAGCCGTCCAGCGGCGTATCGCGACGGTAGAGCAGCGAGATCGGCACCAACTCGCCATCGGCTGCCGGCGCCATCAGCCGGCGCGTGACATAGTGCTCCGGGTCGTGGCCGGACGGCACTTCCTGTGTCTTCAGGAGCACGCGCTCGCGGTTGCGCATATTGTAGTCGAACACCTGCGCGGGCGTCGTCATCGAGGAATAGGTGAAGCGCATCGTTTCGGTGTCGTATTCGTAGGAGCCCGAGAGGCCGAGCGAGAAAGCCTCCTCGTCGAAGGAGATGAAATGCTCCTCGCCGCCCGCGCGCTCGCGCACGACGATGCGCGGCAGGCCGTCCTTGCGCTCGAGCCGGACCATGTGATGCTTGAAACCGAGCACGGAGAGGATCAGCCGTCCCGGCTCGTGCGGCACCAATTCCTGCCAGTTGGCGCGCACCGGGTTATCGACCGGCGCGGTCATGATCTTGAAGTCCTTGGCGCCGTCGGCATTGGTGAGGATGAAGAAGATGTCGCCGCCTTCTTCCAGGTCGTATTGCAGCCCGGTCTCGCGCACCGCCACCAGCCTCGGCTCGGCCGATGGATCATTGGCGGGCAGCAGGCGGTATTCCGAAGTCTCATGGTCGTTGATGCCGATCATGATCCAGTCATTGGCACGTGTGCCGCCGACATCCATGAAGAAGCCCGGATCGGTCTCCTCATAGATCAGCCGGTCGTTCTCGGGTCTGTCGCCGAGCGCGTGGAAGAACACCTTTGACGGGCGATGGTTGTCGTCGAGACGGGTATAGAAGAAGCCGCCGTCGCGGGCGTCCCAGACCCCGCCGCCGCCGGTATCCGGGATCTGGTCGGCAAGTTCCTTGGCGCTCGCAAGATCGCGCACGCGCAGCGTGAAGAATTCCGAACCCTTGTCGTCGAAGGCCCACAGCAGCTTCCCGTGGTCGGCCGAATGGTCGACGCCGCCGAGCCGGAAATAGGGCTTGCCCTCGGCCTCCTTGTCGCCGTCGAGCAGGATCTCCTCGGTGCCGCCGTCGCGCGGCGTTCGGAAATAGCGCGGCTGCTCGCCGCCCAGCCGGAAGGACGAGCCATAGGCATAGGGGCCGTCCTTCATGGGAACCGTCGAGTCATCTTCCTTGATGCGCCCCTTCATCTCGGCAAACAGCTTGCCGCGCAGGTCCGTGGTGCCCGCCATCAGCGCCGCCTGATAGGCGTTCTCAGCCTCGAGATGGGCGCGGATGCGGTCGTCGAGCAGGGAAGGGTCCCGGAACACCGCCTGCCAGTTGTCGGCCCGCATCCAGGCATAGTCGTCGTTGCGGGTGATGCCATGATGCGTATCGGAAACCGGGTGTTTCTCGGGCGTCGGCGGGCTGGCGGCCGGGAAGGCGGAAGTCAAGGCGGAAGCTCTGGTCATTACGTCTCGCTGCGGAATTTGCTTGAATGACGAATGAACACGCCGCTCAGCGGCGGTTCAAGGGGCGCGGTCCAAGGTGGTCTACAGAAGCCAAGTTGAAGGGGGAAAGATGAAATCCTGTGTTTCTATCGCAATGTCCGTCGCCGCGCTCGCGGCCGGTCTGACTTTTCCAGTCAGTCTCATGCAACCGTCTTTGCCGCCTGGCAAGTGGCGGGCGTGCCGTTCGGCGATACGCTCAATGCGCGAAAGTATCCGTCCAACGCATCGCAAAAACAGGCCGCGTACCCGAACGGCACCGTGTTGCAGATGACCGGCCGCTGCACCGGCGGCGTAAACCTGCTCGATATCGCTCGCCAGCCGCAGTGGAAGCAGCGCCAGGCGATCCGCTATCGCTGGTGCGAGATCTGGCATGACCCGGCGCAGAACGGTCATTTCGCCACCGGCTGGGTCTACGGCAAATACATCGCGCCTTACTAAAGCAATTCCAGGAAAAGCGCGCCGCGTTTTCCGTCCGGAATTGCGTAAAAACAATGAGTTAGAGCAGTTCAGCGATTCTATCAAACGCTGAACTGCTCTAAGCGATCTCGTCGCGCCGCCTTGTCGGGCCCGGCGGGAAAGGCGACGTCCTTGCGCTTCGTTGCAGCGCAGGATTCGTCGTGCCGGCGCAACGGGCGTCCAAGCATTGGCCAAGCATTGAACGCCGTGTCGAGCGGCGATCGGATGTCTAACATAGGGATGACGTAACGTCACGGCGCGCTGGTCTGGCCAGAAAAATCTCGTGAAGTTACACGATGCACGAATTTTTGAAGCTGAATCAGCAATATTTGATGAATATCGGCGAATATAAGTCAATAGGCGAATTGACTTACTTGCAATGCGGCGTCATTAAGATAACTCGACGCGAATCGTAGGCCTTTCCTGAATGAAATTCGCGCGATGCCCGATCCCAAAAAAAAGGGCGCAATTTTAGAAACAACTCTCGTTGGGGCTTTAGCACTATGGAAATCGTCGAAACACCTTCGAAAAACGGTGATGCGCTGATCGAGCTGACCGCCGATGTCGTCGCCGCCTATGTCAGCAACAACCCGGTGCCCGTTGGGGAACTGCCGAACCTTATCGCCGACGTCCATGCCGCGTTGGGTCGCGTCGGCGGCTCGCCGGAGCAGCCGTCGGCCGAGAAGCAGAAGCCGGCCGTCAACCCGAAGCGCTCCGTCCATGATGACTACATCGTCTGTCTCGAGGACGGTAAGAAGTTCAAGTCGCTGAAGCGGCACTTGATGACCCACTACAATCTCACGCCGGAAGAATACCGTGAGAAGTGGGGTCTGGACGCCAACTACCCGATGGTTGCCCCCAATTATGCGGCTGCCCGCTCGCAGCTCGCCAAGAAGATGGGCCTGGGCCGCAAGCGCAAGGGCCGCTGACAGGTCTCGGTTCCTCAAGCAGTTCGACGGCGCCCTTGCGGCGCCGTTTTGCTTTTTGGCGGGACCGATATCGACCGGATCAGGCCGTCTGCTTCAACGCTGCCTCGGCGTCGCGCTTGATGCGCTTGACCATCGAGCGCAGGCCGTTGGCGCGCTGCGGCGACAGATGCTCGTCGAGGCCGAGCTCCTTCAGCGTCGCTTCGGCGTCGGTGCTCTGGATTTCGCTTGCATGCCTGCCTGAAAACAGCGCCAGCATGATGGCGACGAGGCCGCGCACGATATGGGCGTCCGAATCGCCCTGGAAGCTGATCATCGGATCGGCGCCGGCGCCTTGCTCGGTGGTGAGCCACACCTGGCTCACGCAGCCAGGCACCTTGTTCGCGGCCGTGCGCTCCTCTTCGGGGAATGGCGGCAGACCCTCGCCGAGCTCGATCACATAGCGATAACGGTCCTCCCACTCGTCGAGCAGGGAGAAGTCGTCGCGGATCGTTTGGATCGGGGTGGTCATTGCCCGCATATAGTGGCCCGGCACGACCGCGTCACGGAAAAAGAAAGACGCCGCGGGCGTCGAGAGGTCGGACGGGCCCGCGGCGTTAGAGCAATTCCAGGAAAAGTGCGTAGCGGTTTTCCGTCCGGAATTGCGCCGAACCAAAGAGAGAGCAATTCCAGGAAAAGTGCGTAGCGGTTTTTCCGTCCGGAATTGCGCCGAAACCAAATAGCCGAGCGAACGGCTGGAAAGAATTCAGTTCTTGGCGGCCAGCATCACCGGGATGTTGACCTTGGCGGGCAGCACAATGTCCTCGGCGACGCTGCCGGTGGTCGTGACGGCGCCATCCGCGACTTTCGTCTCGGGCGCGTCTGTCTGCCCGGATTGCTGGTCGTCGATCATGGCCGCGGCGATCTTGGCCGTTTCCTTGGCGCGAACGGTGATGGTGTACATGGCCGATTTGCCGGTTTCGCAGACATCGGGCTTGCGCTCGCACAGCCCGGCAATGTCGCCGACCGCCTCGCGCGCCGCAAACAGCGCCTGGATCGGCCCGACGCTCTGCTGGCCGTCCTCGCCCGGGCCGACGCCGAGCGGCAGCGCCAGCAGCACCAGCGAAAACCAGAAAGCCATCCTGATCAGAAAGCCCATCTTACTTGCCTCTCATCCGGGATGGATGATGCATCCATCCGTGACGGATCATGCATCCATTGGCATGACCTCTTTTATGGACACGATAATGGCACGCTCACGCAAAGGACGGCTTGCATCGAAGCCGCGAATTTTCCTCAAATTTTAGACAAATTCGAAAGGAATTGGTTTTGAAACGGACTTGTCTCGAATCTCACTGGATGCTTTAACTTTACAATAACCATATATCCTTTTGATATCAAATGATTTTATCGCCATGGCACGTTAGCCGGGTCAAGTTTCGGTCCGTTTTGGCACAGGCCCTGCGGCTAACCCGCCGTTTACCATGGCGCCAACTCGCGGTGCTTTGCGGGGCCGGCACCACAATATTTGCCTTGGGCGGGTCGCCGGCTCGGCCAGCCTTATCCATTCCTTAAACGCTGAATGCGAGTTTCAAGTCGATTGATGAGTCACCTGCCAGGCAGGGCGTTTTTTACCACCGGGTACGCGTGCGTTGAGTTCGATTTCAGCCAGATACGTTCAATTGCCTGGCGCGGTTGCCGCCGGCTGCGAGCGCATGGTCCACCCGACCGTCACGGGTGAGGCCGAACGCGTGCGCCAGCGTCGCTTCATCGGCGTCATGCTCGCCGCGCCCTTCCTTGCCGCGGGCGCCGCGGTCACGCTCGTCACCGCAAGCCTCGGCGCGGCCGTCACGGTAGCCGCAATCTTTGCCGCTTTCGGCCTGTGCTGGTTCGCGGCGCTTCTGGTGGCTGCCACCGGCCGCATGGCGCTCGCCGGCCGCATGGCGGTCGCACTGGGCGGCCTCACCCTTGCCGGCGCTATTGCCGCGGCGGGGGGATTGGCCTCGCCGGTCGCACTTCTTGCCGTCGCTTTGCCTGTTGAAACCTGGTGGGTCTCAGGGTCGCGGCGCGCCGCGCTGTCGGGGGCGCTTTCGGCGCTTGCCGCTATCGTGCTGCAGCCCTTTGCCGGGCAGTTCCTGCCGCTGGGCGAAATCGCCACCTGGCATTGGCTGCTGCCGTTGGCCTGGGCGCTGACGCTGTTGCCGCGAGCCGCCGCCTTCGCCAACCCGGCCGGCTTGCGGTTGGCGGAGCCTGGCGGCGATCGCCTCGAAGACGTCATCGACGCTGTCGTGCTGCGCGCCGGCCGCCAGGGCGAAGTACTCGACGCCTCCGCCAGGGCGCGTTCGACCCTCAAATTGGCGCCGGAGCTCCTGCTCGGCAACGGCCTTTTCGACCGCGTCCATCTTTCCGACCGCGTCGCCTATCTCACCGCTTTGGCCGACATGCGCGAGGGGGCGCCGAAGCGCCGGCTCGATCTGCGCATCCGCTTGCCGCGCGAGGGTTCGAGCGCGGCCGACAATTTCCGCCCGTTCAGCCTCGAGCTGCTGCGCGGCGAGGTCGACCGCGACGTCTTCACCCTGGTCCTGCGCGAAAACGACGATGTCGCGGCGCTGCGCGAGGAGCTTGCGGAAGCGAAGGAAGCCGCCGCGGCAGCCGAAGTGGCCAAGGGGCGTTTCCTGGCGGTGGTCAGCCACGAGCTGCGCACGCCGCTCAACGCCATCATCGGCTTTTCCGACATGCTGCTGCATGAGATGTTCGGTGCCTTCAGGGATCCGCGCCAGAAGGAATATGTCGGCCTGGTCAGGGAGTCCGGTCAGCATCTCCTGTCCGTCGTCACCTCGATCCTCGACGTCTCGCGCATCGAGGCCGGCGCCTATGCGACCGAGCTGGAGCCGTTCCGCTTTGTCGAGGCCGTCGACATGTGCCGCTCGATGATGCGGCCGCTGGCCGACGCCAAGAGCATAATTCTTGCCACGCAGATCGCCCCGGACGCGGGCGAGATCAACGCCGACCGCCGTGCCATTCAGCAGATACTGATCAATCTCGCCTCGAACGCGGTGAAATTCACGCCCGATGGCGGCTCGGTGGTGATCGGCGCCAAGCGCGTCGGCTCGCGCCTGCATTTCTGGGTGAGCGACACCGGCATCGGCATCGCCGAGGAGGACATGGCTAATCTCGGCAAGCCGTTCATGCAGATACAGAACGACTACACGCGCCGTTTCGAGGGGACCGGGCTCGGCCTGTCGCTGGTCAAGGGCCTCGTGGCGCTGCACGAAGGCACGATGTCGATCGAGAGCGCGCCGGGTGAGGGCACCACGGTGACGATCGGCCTGCCGGTGAACGGGCCGAAGCGGCGTTCCGGTGCGCCTTCCGGCGTGCTGGCCATGCCGGCGGCCAAGCCGAAGGGGGATGCAGATGGGGACAGCAATGGCTCGCTCCGCAAAACGGCCTAAGGTCGTCGAACCCGAGCGTGGGGTCCTTGCCGAGGGCGCGGTGGCCGTCGGTCAGCTGATCGCGAGCAATCCGGTTCTGGTCGGCGGTTCGACCGCCTTCCTGGTGACGCTGTTCTATGTCTCGGCCAACGCGCTCTGGTATCAGCCTTTTCCGCATACGAGCGCCTTCTTCGCCACCCGAAGCATCGTGAATTTCCCGCACACCGTCTCCGACGAGCCGGAAACCACCATCAACATCGTGCGCCAGGCGCCGGCGCAGCCCGCGCCCAAGCCGGATCCGGTCGTCCAGCAGGTGCAGGGCATCCTGAAGGACCTCAGCTTCTATGACGGCACGGTCGATGGTCTCACCGGACCGGCCACCCGCAAGGCCATCCAGGCCTATCAGCTGAAAGTCGGGCTGCCGGGCTCGGGCGAGATCGACACGGCGCTGCTCGACCAGCTCGGCGCCCGCCAGACGACTGCGGCGATCCCGCATCCGGTGCCGCGCCCGACCGACGCGGCAGCCGCCGCGCCGTCCGCCAAGCCATCGGTCATTCCGGTCTCGGCGCCTGCCGATGACCCCACATTGTCTCCCGACGCCCGCATCGTCAGGATCCAGGCCGGCCTCAAGGCCTTCGGCAACAACGACATGCAGCTCGACGGCAAGGTCGGCGCCCGCACCAAATCCGCGATCAAGGAATTCCAGGCTCTCTTCGGTCTGCCCGAAACCGGCGAGCCGGACGAAGCCGTCTATGTCAAGATGCGCGAGATCGGCCTGACCAACTGAGCGGCGGCGTCCGATCGTTTCGGTTCCTTCATCCTTGCTGTAAGGAACCGCGCATGCCATCCGGAAACATCCAATGCGCGTAACCACCGATCTCTGGGTTTCGGCCCTTGTCCGCCGTGTGTTCGGCGCCGGCGGCTTTGCCGCTGTCGTCAAGCGGGGCGCGACCGAGGCGGGCGCGGTCTTCGTGCTCTCGCGCGGGCGGATGGGAGAGGTGGTCCTCTACGGGCCGGCGCCGCAGACGAGCTACGATTCGGCCAAGCCCGATGAGCGCTTCTTCGGCGTGCTTGGTACGAGCGACGATGGCTCGTCCTTCGATGCGCGGCTGGAGCGGGAGAAGAAATTCGATCCCGACATCTGGGTGGTCGAGATCGAGGGCGGGACGGTTCCCGTCGAAGAGCTTCTTTCCGTGAAGGCGGAATAATCGCGTCAGGAGGCCTTGAGGCCGGCGCTCGCCGCGTCGTTGTTCGAGGCTTCGCGGCTCTCGATGTCCACCGCATCGGGAGCATTGCCGCGGATCGCTCGTGAAAGGGTCTCGGCCTTCCAGGCGCGTACCTTGTCCAGCGCCGCCTCGCGGTGCAGCAGCCGGTAGCGGTCGAGGAACAGGCGGATCGCCTGCGGATGCGGGAACTCGCCGGGATAGACCGCGACCGCGATCAGGAAGGCCCTGTCTTCGCTGAGGTCGAGGGCGCGCAGCGCCGCAAGCAGGGCGGCATAACCTGACTGTCCGGTCACCGAGCGGGCCGTTGCGAAGTCGATCTCCAACGCATCGGCAAGCGCGGTCTGGAAGAAAACCGCGTTGCCGGTCAGCGCCGTCTCGCGCAACTTCACATAGGCCGGCTGGCCGAGGAAGGTGTTGGCGTCGGACGTGTCACCGGTCGGGCGCATCATCGACCGCAGGCGGCGCCGCGCGTTCTCCGTTGCCTGGCCAGTCGCGGGGCTGTCGGCATCCGCCTCGGCCACAGGCTCCGGTTTCGGCGTGAGCTTCGTTACCGTCTCGGGTGGCCGCGTCTTGACCAGCGTCGGCCTTTCCAGCGCGCGTATCAGATCGGCGATCGTCGGGTTGAGCTCCTTGCGGCGCGCAATGGCGCGCGCGTGCGGCAGCCCGTGCCGGCCGATCAGCGCGATGAGGTCGATATCACTGAGCGCGTTGGAGCGGGTGAGCAGGGGTGCTGCGATCTCGACCGGCTCTTCGGCCAGCCGCCGCACCAAGGCTGTCGGCGCATATTCGCATTCGGAAAGGGCGGCGGCGACATAGCGGCGCGACTCGACCGAGACCTCGTCGAACAGCGGCAGCGTCAGGTCTTCGAGCTGGGCGATCTCGCGACGCGAGGGGCGCGTCAGCGAGCAGAAGGCCGACACGGCGGCGCGGAACAGCCTTTCGGCCTTTCCCGCTTCGGTCCGGATAGCGATTTGCCTAAAATCCGAAGATGACACGGAGGATACGCCCGATACTCGACACAACCCTGAACCCACGCAATCCGGCCGGGCCGGTTTCGCATCTTCAGGAAAACAAACATCAAATTAGCCGCGATCCGTTAGCGCTCCGTTAACCCTCTACGCCCCTTAATCAACTTTGGAGGCGTTGCGTTGTGCTCCGGGGAAACCGAGAGGGAATGCGCGAACCATGGGCATGGTCCTGTCTTTTGTGCCGCGAGCGGCATCTGTAAATCGAGCAAGTCACGACACCACTACGGCGGCGGCGGTCATCATTTTCCCCGGCGTGCGCTATGAGTTGCGTCCGCAGGCCGATGAGGCCCGGCCGCGCGACAGCGGCTCCGACAGGCCAGGCTCTCCGCCACCTGCCAGGCCGCATCACTGATCGGCTCGCCTTTCTCAGTAGTCCTGCAATTCGCAGGCGCTCTGCTCGAGGAAGCGTGACACGATCGGCTTCCAGCTCTCGTCCGGCACGAAGGCGCGGACGACGAAGATGCCTTCCTCGATCGGCGCCTCGACGAAGATCGCGCCCTGCAGATCCTCCGGAAGGTCGCGACGCACATCGATCATCTGCGCCGGTGTCAGCACCACGGCATCGAGCTTCTCGCCATTGGCGTTGTGATCGTTGAAGGAATAGATGTTGTGGCCGTTGCGGTCGTAGACCGAGGCCGACCAGAACGGCACGTCGCCCGGCGCCCTGATCCTGACCAGCCCGTCGGCGAGGTCGAAGCGGCAGGCGGCGGCATAAAACAGCGGATCGACCGATTTCACCACCGGCGCGCCGCCGGCCTCGGCGTCGAGCCGCGTCATCTTGTAGAGGTCCGAAGCCATCGCCAGCCGCGACCAGGCATCGCGTTCGGAAAATTCCGGCACCAGGAACAGCACCGCGATGTGCACGATGCCGGCGCCGAGCAGGCCGAGGATCAGGGCGTGCAGCAGGCTACGCATTGCAGCGAGCCTTCAGGATGCGCGGCAGCGTGACGTCCGAGAGGCCGGTGCTGGACGCGATCGGCGTGTCATAGAAGGTCAGCACGAAATACATCTTGCCGGAGCCGCCGATCAGCAGCCAGTTGCCGGGAGCCGGGCGGCTGCCGACGGAAATGACGACGGAATTGTCGGGCCGGCGCAGCACTTCGTAGGATTGCAGCGCCGATTGCCTCGGCTTGCCGGTGTCGATCACGCCAAGCGACTGGTCGGCGGCATAGAGCGTCCAGAAGCGAGCGGTGGGATAACCGCCTTCGATCGTATAGGCGCATTCGCGTTTCAGCGGCTCGCCCGCGTCGTCGCGCTCGGCGACGAAGGCAAGCCCCTCGGCCTGGCCGAGCGCCAGCACGCCCTCGCGCGCCACGCGCGCCTTGGAGTAGGGGTCGGCTGCCAAAGTCCCGACTTCGGGAAAAGCGGTCCACTGGCCGATGCGGATCGCGCCGACGCCGTCCTGCGCATTGAGCGCATACCAGACGCTGTAGCCGCCAAGCCCGATGGCTATGGCAAGCGAAAGCAGCGTCAGGATGGCGTTCTTGAGCATGAGAGCCGCAAACAGAGGAGGTTGCCCGGGATATCGCGGCGCGGGGTGCCGTGGCAAGCCGGCTTCACGCGAGGGATGGCTGGATCAGGACGACGTTTCGCTGATACGTCTTCCTGATCCAATTTTTTGTTGGAGCATAATCTTATCCGAAAACCGGTTCCCACTTTTCGTGATTATGCTCTAAAGCGCCGAAAGCGTCTCCGGCAAAGTGGGCGCATCGAGCACTGGCGCGGCCTGGAAAGCCTTGGTCATGTCCCGCAGCGTCTGGCTGGTGCGGCTGGAAAGCACCGGCGGGCGTTCGGCCTCGGCTTGGGCCGCCGCCGCGTCGGCTTCCTTCTTCGCCGCTTCCTCTGCCTTGGCCGCGACCTCCGGATCGACCCATGGATGATCGAGACCGGGGATCGGCTTCAGGTCGATATTCTGGTGCGCGTAGACCATCAGCCGCTGCCAGACCATCGCCGGCAGCGTGCCGCCGGTCATCTTGTTGGTCGCCGTGAAGTCGTCATTGCCGAGCCAGACGGCGGCCGTGTAGTTGCCGGTGAAACCGACGAACCAGGCGTCGCGATAGGATTGCGTCGTGCCTGTCTTGCCGGCCACGACGATGTTGGGCAATTGCGCGCGCCGCGCCGTGCCGATCGCCGGCACCGCCGCCAGCATCGTGTTCATGTATTTCAGCGCCTTTTCCGACAGCACGCGATGCGGCGGCGGCGCATCCTTGGCCCAGTCATAGACCACCTCACCGGTGCGGGTGACGAGTTGGGTGATGCCGTGGCGGGAGCCGACGAAACCGTTCTGGGCAAAGACGCTGTAGCCGGTCGCCTGGTCCATCACCGTCATGCCCGATGTGCCGAGCACCATGGTCTTGTGCGATTCCAGCGGCGATTCGACGCCCATCGATTCCGCCATCGCCTTGATCGGGGGGATGCCCAGGTAATCCTTGGCCAGCCGCACCGGCACGGTGTTGATCGACTTGGCGATCGCCGTGAGCAGCGTGACATTGCCGGCCGAGCCGCCATTGTAATTGTGCGGCGACCAGCCGCCCCAGGTGATCGCGCCGCCCGAAACGACCGAATCCGGCGTGAAGCCATGCTCCATCGCGGTGGCATAGACATAGGGCTTGAAGGAGGAGCCAGTCTGGCGCAGCGCCTTGGTGGCGCGGTTGAACTGGCTGGTGCCATAATCGCGGCCGCCGACGATGGCGCGCACCGCGCCGTTGGTCTCGATCACCACCACCGCGCCTTCGGTGACGTTGTATTCCTTGCCGAATTGCCGGAGATGGAACTCGACCGACTCTTCCGCGGCCTTCTGGATGTTCGCGTCGAACGTGGTGTGGGCGACCAGCGAGTGCTGGCCGGGCTTGGCGATCTTCTTCACCTCGTCGAAAGCCCAGTCGAGGAAGTAATCCGGGCTCTTCTGCTCGCCGCGGTCGACCACGTCGGCCGGATGCAGCCGCGCCTGCAGCACCTGACCCTCGGTCATGAAACCGGCGTCGACCAGGTTGGACAGCACGACATTGGCGCGCGCGCGCGCCGCCGGCAGGTTGATATGCGGGGCGTATTTGGTCGGCGCCTTGAACAGGCCGGCCAGCATCGCCGCTTCGGCGAGACTGAGGTCCTTGACGCTCTTGCCGAAATAGAAGTCCGCCGCCGCCTCGATGCCAAACGTGCCGCCGCCCATATAGGCGCGGTCGAGATAGAGCTGCAGGATCTCCTTCTTGGACAGGTTCGCTTCCAGCCAAAGCGAAAGGAAGGCTTCCTTGATCTTGCGCTCCAAGGTGCGCTCGTTGGACAGGAAGAGATTCTTGGCGAGCTGCTGGGTGATGCTGGAGCCGCCCTGGACCACCGAATTGGCGCGCATATTCTCGAAGAGCGCGCGCGACAGGCCCAGCACATCGATGCCGTAATGGTCGAAGAAACGCCGGTCCTCGGTCGCCAGCACTGCCTTGATGACGATGTCCGGCATCTCGTCGACCGGCACGGAATCGCGCTGGATGATGCCGCGCTGGCCGATCTCGTTGCCGTAGCGGTCGAGGAAGGTGACGGCGAAGTCACCCTGGTTGCGCCAGTCGCCGGTGGTGATGTCGAAGGCGGGCATGGCGAGCGCGAGCAGTACCACGAAGCCGCCTGCGCCCATGGTGAAGCCTTCGCTCAGCACCTCGATGATGGCGCGACGCCAGCCATGCACGCGGAAACGGCGGGAAAAGATGGTCGCCGCTTCCCAGAATTCGCGCGCCTTGAAACCGATTTCGTAGAGCGAGGAGTCGAGCCAAGCGTCCACGCCGAGCAGCGCCGAAGCGATCCGGCCTCTTCTCCTGCTTGGTTTCGAAGGACTTGTCATTCCAGACTTCCGCCCCAACGCACTTTCGCCCGGAAACCGCATGGACAGTTCCGAGCGCCACCCCCGCAAGACTAATCGACCATTTTAGCACTGCTCACAAGGGCAGCGAAGCAACAGCACAAGCTTTGTTGATGGGGGCGCCCTGGCCGTGAAGGCGGACTATATCACCGCGCCGCGATGAAGCGCATGAAATGCGCCACATCCGCCTCAGTCGGCTCCAGCCCGGTGAAGGAGCGCAGATAGGCGGCAAGATGGCTGACGCGCGCCTCGACCGGTTCCTTGAGGTCGAGCACGTAATAGCCGATCTGCATGTAATAGAGCACGCGAGCCCGGATGAAGGCGTCCTCGCTCTCATAGCCGTGCCGGCGGTACATGTCGCGAATGGCGCTTAGGCGCTCGTCGTCGGCCCGGTCGATCATGCGCCGCACGTCGTCGGAGCGCCTTGCCCATTCGCGGACGGCGAAATCGAGCCGCGGGTCGAACAGGCGCTCGTCGGCCCAGCACTCGAACACGTTCATCACGCCCATGACGATGGTGTCGGCCGGCCGGCGCGCCCGCTCGACGATCGCCGTGGTGTTGGTGTCGTGCCAGCGCTTGAGCAACTGGTCGAGCAGGTCCTGCCGGCTTTCGAAATACCAGTAGAAGCTCGAGCGCGAGACGCCGAGCTTCTGTCCGAGCGTCAGCACGCGCACGCTCTCGATGCCGTCGGAAATCAGCGTCTGCAGCGCGAGATTGATCCAGTCCGCGCGGGTCACCTTGATATTGCCGGGTGTCGGCTCGTCCTGGGGAGCGGTCATGGTCATGACCGAACAAGTGACACGGCGCGCGGCGGCGTGCAAGCTCTGGACAGAAGTGTCTAGACACATATGTACAGAGCATGTATCTTGGAACCTCCAACGAGAGGGAGAGGCTCGTGAAGTCGCATTATCGGGCAGTGGTCATCGGGGGAGGTGTGGTCGGCGCCTCGGTGCTCTACCATCTCACGCGGTTCGGCTGGAGCGATGTGGCGCTCATCGAGCGCGCCGAGCTGACGGCGGGCTCGACCTGGCACGCGGCGGCCGGTTTCCATGCGCTCAACGCCGATCCCAATGTCGCGGCGCTGCAGGATTACACGATCAAGCTCTATCGCGAGATCGAGGCCGAGTCCGGCCAGAATGCCGGCCTGCACATGACCGGCGGCGTCAACATGGCAAGCGACCCGCAGCGCTGGGAGTGGTTGAAATCGGCCTGGGCGGTGTTCCAGTCGGTCGGTATCGAGACGGCGCGGCTGGTGACGCCCGACGAGATCAAGGAAATCTGTCCGATCGTCGATGTGAACGGCGTGCTCGGCGGTCTCTATGATTCCAACGAGGGCCATCTCGACCCCTATGGCACCACGCATGCCTATGCCGGCGCCGCCAGGAAGCGTGGTGCCGACGTCATCCTGCGCAATCGCGTCGTCGAATTGAAGCCACGCGCCGATGGCGGCTGGGACGTCGTGACCGAAAAGGGCACGATCGTCGCCGAGCATGTCGTCAATGCCGGCGGCCTGTGGGCCAAGCAGGTCGGGCTGATGGCCGGCGTCGACCTGCCGGTGACGCCGATGGAGCACCATTATTTCGTCACCGAGGATATTCCGGAAGTCGCCGCCCTCGACAAGGAACTCGGCCTGGCCGTCGATCTCGACGGCTTCTCCTATCTGCGTCAGGAGCGGAAGGGCGTGCTGCTCGGCGTCTACGAGCAGAACCCGAAGCACTGGAACATGGACGGCGCGCCCTGGGATTACGGCATCGAGCTCATTCCGGAGGACATCGACCGCATCAGTCCCGAGCTTACCAAGGCCTATGAGCGCTTCCCCTGCCTGGCGAAAGCAGGCATCCGCAAATGGGTCAACGGCGCCTTCACCTTCACGCCGGACGGCAATCCACTGGTCGGTCCGGTCAGGGGGCTGAAGAACTACTGGGTCGCCTGCGGCGTCATGGCCGGCTTCAGCCAGGGCGGCGGCGTCGGCAAGTCGCTGGCCGAGTGGATGATCCATGGCGAGCCGCAAGCCGACATCTTCGGTATGGACATCGCCCGCTACGGCGCCTTCGCTGCCAACCGCGAGTATCTGCGGCAAACCACGGGCCAGTTCTATGCCCGCCGCTTCGTCATGACCTTCCCCAACGAGCGCCTGCCGGCCGGCCGGCCGCTGAAGCGCCCGGGCGCCTATGACGGCATGAGCGCGGCCGGCGCGGAATGGACGGCGTCCTGGGGGCTGGAGATCCCGGCCTATTTCGCGCCGATGGGTTTCCGCGAGGAGACGACGCTGAAGCGCTCCAACGCTTTCGACATCGTCGGCGACGAGGTGCTGCAGGTCCGCCGCGCCGCCGGCCTTATCGATACCACGGCCTTCTCGCGCTATGCGGTGTCGGGCCCCGGCGCAGAGGCCTGGCTCGACCGGCTGCTCGCCTGCCGGCTGCCGAAGCCCGGCCGCGCGAAGCTGGCGCCGATGCTTGGGTCCGACGGTCGGCTCAAGGGCGACCTCACCGTGCTCAACTGGGGCGGCGGGGAATACTGGATCATGGGCTCTTACTATTTGCGCGAATTCCACATGCGCTGGTTCGAGGCGCACATCGCCGAAGGCGTCTCCATCGCCGACATCTCGGACGCCATGTCCGGCTTCCTCGTGACCGGTCCGAACGCGCGCCGGATCGTCGAACGCACCACGCATCAGGACGTCTCTGCGGCAGCCTTGCCGTTCATGGCTTGCGGCGCGCTCGATATCGGCATGGTGCGTGCCCGGGTGGCACGGCTGTCGATTGCCGGCGAACTCGGCTTCGAGATCAACTGCCCGGCCACCATGCATTCGATCCTGCGCGAGACGCTGCTTGCCGCGGGTGAAGACCTCGGCCTGGCCGAGATCGGCTACTACGCATTGAATTCGCTCAGGCTGGAAAAGAGTTTCGGCATCTGGTCGCGCGAATTCACGCAAGGCTACACGCCCGGCCAGACTGGGCTCGACCGCTTCATCGCCTTCGAAAAGGGCGATTTCATCGGCCGCGAAGCGGCGCTCAAGGAGCGCGATGCAGGTGTTTCGCGACGCATCGCGACGCTGGAGGTCGACGCTGTCGATGCCGATGCCAGCGGCTTCGAGCCGGTCTGGTCCAAGGGCCGGCGCGTCGGCTTCGTCACTTCCGGCGGCTACGGCTACACGCTCGGCAAGAGCGTCGCCCTGGCGTTGCTCGATGACGATTTCGCCGGGGAGGGGACGGAACTTTCCGTCCACATTGTCGGGGTCGAACGGCCGGCGCGCGTCATCGCGGCCTCGCCCTACGACGCTGAAGGCAAGGCGATGCGGCAATGAGGAGGAACCGCCATGATTGACGAGGCCGCACGCGATCTCAGGCGCGAGCGTCGGCGGGGACGCACCGGCGAGGCCGGCAGCGAATCCAGCCGCCATCCCAATTACCGGTCGCTGAAGAACCCCTTCCTGCCGCAGCCGATCTTTTCCGACGACCAGGTCGCCGCTATCCACGCTACCGCGCTGCGCGTTCTGGAAGAGCTCGGCATCAAGGTGCTGCTGCCCGAGGCCCGGGCGATCTACGCCAGGGCCGGCGCATTGGTCGACGAAGACAGCCAGATGGTCAGGATCGGCCGCGATATGGTCGAGGCAGCACTTGCCGCGGCGCCGGGCGCGATTCCCGCCCTTGGCGGCGACCGCTCCCGCGATCTGATGCTCGAGCTCGGCTCGATGACCTTCCTGGCCGGCTCCGGTGCTCCCAACGTCACCGATCTCGAGCGCGGCCGCCGGCCGGGCACGCTTGCCGCCTTCGAGGAATTCATCAAGCTGATTCAGCACTTCGACGTGCTGCATATGCTCGGGCCCTGCGTCGAGCCGCAGGACATCGACAACCGTTTCCGCCACTATGCCGCCAACCGGGCGCAACTGACGCTCTCGGACAAGTTCCCCTTCGTCTTCGCGCGCGGCACGCCGCAGGTCGAAGACGGTTTCGAGATGATCCGCCTGGCGCGGGGCCTTTCGCAGGACGAGTTCCGCGCCGGCGCCCATTGCTACACCGTCATCAACACCAACTCGCCGCGCCAGCTGGATATTCCGATGGCGCAAGGCATCATCGATTTTGCCAAGGCCGGACAGGTCCTGGTCATCACGCCCTTCTGCCTGGCGGGCGCCATGGCGCCCATCACGGTTGCCGGCGCGCTGACCTTGCAGCATGCAGAGGCGCTGGCCGGCCTGACGCTCGCGCAGATCGTGCGGCCTGGCGCGCCGGTGGTCTATGGCTCCTTCTCGTCCAATGTCGACATGAAGTCCGGTGCTCCGGCCTTCGGCACGCCGGAACACATCAAGGCGACGCTTGGGGCGGGACAACTCGCCCGCCACACAGGCCTGCCGTGGCGCTCCGGCGGCGGCAGCGCCGCCAACGTCTCCGATGCACAGGCGGCACACGAGACGCAATTCGCGCTGTGGGGCTCGGTGCTTGCCGGCGCCACCGTCTGCATCCACGCCGCCGGCTGGCTGGAAGGCGGCCTGAGCGTTTCCCTGGAAAAGCTGATCACCGACATCGAAGCGCTGCAGACGGTCGCCGAGCTTTGCGCCACGACGCCGGGCGACGCCGATGCCATCGGCTTCGAAGCGATCGCCGAAGTGCAGCCCGGCGGCCATTTCTTCTCGGCCGCGCACACAATGGCGCGCTACCGCACCGCCTTCTACGAGCCGGTGGTGGCCGACTGGTCGAATTTCGGCAATTGGACACAATCCGGCTCGAAGACCGCGACGGAGCGCGCGACCGGCATCTGGAAGCGGATTCTGTCCGATTTCCAGCCGCCGGCCTCCGCTGCCGCCACAGCCGACGTACTCGACGAGTTCATTGCCAGGCGCACCGAGGAAGGCGGTGCGGCCCCGGTGTCGTGATTTTGACGAAAACGTAATAAATTCGAGACCTTCGCCATTCACGTTATAGTCAAAACGATTCGCGATCTGGCATCGGATCGCGAGCGCGGCTAGGTTGTCGGGCCGCGGCGCGGAGACATGTGTTGGCGATGGACGGTAGATGACGGCGCCTGGCGATTTGATGCAGGCCTTGTTTATGAGGCTGAAGACCGACGCGTCGCTGTCGGCGCTGCTCGGCGGCGTCGGTCTGCTCGAGCAGGCCAACGACAAAGCCGCCTTTCCGAACGTCACCTACGGCCGTACCAGCGCTTTCGACCTCGAGAGCGGAGCCGACGACGATAGTGACCAGCTGGTCACCTTGCACATCTGGTCGAAAGCCCAGGGCGAGGCCGAGACACGCCTCATCATGGACAGCATCAGGGCGCGTCTCGATGGCGCGGCGTTTTCCATCGGCTCGCGCGGCCAGACGCGTCTGTCGCTGGAATTCGCCGAGGCCCGTTACGACGAGGACCTTGCGGTCCACCATGGACTGCTGCGCTTTCGGGCGCTGACGCAGGAAGCCGCCTGATCGGGTTAAAGTTGTGCCTGGATGGCGGCTTTGTCGATGACCGACCAGACCTCGCTTATGCGGCCGTCGTGGAACTCGTAGAAAACGTTCTCGGCGAAAAAAACCCGTTTACCGTGGACCGGCAGGCCGAACAGCACCCCCTTGGGCCGGCAGTCGAAATGCAGGCGCGCCGCCACGCGCGGCGGCTCTGCAACGAGAAGCTCGATGTTGAAGTGCAGGTCGGGAATGGCCTCGAAATCGCCCTCCAGCATGCGGCGATAGCCCGAAAGCCCGATCGTCTCGCCATTATACTGCACCTCTTCGCCGACGAAGCGGCCGAGATTGTCCCAGTCCTGGTCGTTCAGGCAGGCTATGTAGCCCCGATAGAGATCGGCAATGGCCTCGCGCGTCATCGCATGCTCCTATGGTCAGCAGGCCGTTCTACACTAGCTAGGACAGAGCGCAGAATCCGCAGCCGAAAGCGTAGCGGATCGAATGATTTTCCGGCTATGAATTCGAGGCCGGGCTTGAGGGAAGCCTGGCGTCTCGCGCAGGGGAATGGCGAGCATGGAGTTTTGGTCGTTCACCGTTCATTTCACGTTCAGCCCATATGCGTTAGAACCGTGATCATGAAGAATCTTGGCTCTCATCTCCGCAAAGCAGTGCTGGCGCTTGCCGCGGCCGGCCTCTTTGCGTCGCAGACGACGGCAATGCCGGTCATCGATCCGTCGGTCGACCAGCCGGTCGTGCTTGCCGCCGGCGATTGCTACGCCATCGGCCAGCAGGTCGCCGCGCAGAACGGCGGCACGCTGGCCAAGGCCTCGCAGGCGACGCGGGGCGGCCAGCAGGTCTGCGTCATCGTCGTGCTCGTTCCCGGTAAGGATGGACAGCGTCCGCGCCGCTCGGAAATCGTCGTCCCGATGGGCTGACCCCTCGTTTCCCAGGCCGGCGGAATCGGCCTATACGTTGACCCAACAACAGGCTTCAACCCATGCGCGTGCTCGTCGTCGAGGATGACAAGGATCTCAACCGGCAGCTGGCCGATGCGCTGGTCGATGCCGGCTATGTGGTCGACCGTGCCTATGACGGCGAGGAGGGCCATTTCCTCGGCGACACCGAGCCTTACGACGCCGTGGTCCTCGATATCGGTCTGCCGCAGATGGACGGCATCAGCGTCGTCGAGCGTTGGCGCCGCGGCGACCGCAAGATGCCGGTGCTGATCCTGACCGCACGCGACCGCTGGAGCGACAAGGTGGCCGGCATCGACGCCGGCGCCGACGACTATGTCACCAAACCCTTCCATATCGAGGAGGTGCTTGCCCGGGTGCGGGCGCTGATCCGCCGCGCGGCGGGCCATGCATCGTCTGAACTCACCTGCGGGCCGCTGCGCCTGGACACCAAGGCGTCGAAGGCCGACGTGAACGGCGTGCCGCTCAAACTCACCTCGCACGAGTTCCGGCTGCTCGCCTATCTGATGCACCATATGGGCGAGGTGGTGTCGCGCACCGAGTTGGTCGAGCATCTTTACGACCAGGATTTCGACCGTGATTCCAACACCATCGAGGTGTTTGTCGGCAGGCTTCGCAAGAAGATGGGCATCGATATGATCGAAACCGTGCGTGGCATGGGCTATCGCATGCGTGAGCCGGAGGCGTGACGCGGAACCGCTGAAGCCAGCGATGGGAACTTGGATTTCAAGGCCGCGGCTTTGGCCGCGCTCGCTGACCTTTCGCGTCATCGCTTTTTCGACCATCTGGGCGATCCTGACGTTGGTCGTCATCTTCACCCTCATCACCACGCTTTACCGCCAGGCCAGCGAACGCGGCTTCGACAGTCTGCTTTCGGCGCATCTGTTCAACCTGATCGGCTCCGTCGGCATTTCCGACAATGGCGCGCTGACCGGTTCGCCCGACCTTGGCGATCTGCGCTTTTCGGAGCCGAACTCGGGCTGGTACTGGTCGGTGGAGCCGGCCTCAGAAGGCGTGCATGGCGAAATCCATTCCTCCTCGATGACGACCTCGCTCCTGTCGCCGAGCGTCGCGGAAGTACCCTTCAATTCGAACTTCCAGCGCAGCTACTCGATGGAAGGCATCAAGGGCGAGCAGCTCGAAGTGTTCGAGAGCGAGTTCGTGCTGGACGCCAAGAACCGCGCCGCCCGCTTCCGCGTCATGGGCAACCACAGCGAGCTCGAGCAGGAGATTGCGAGCTTCCAGCGCCGCCTGCTCACCTATCTCTCGCTGTTCGGCGTCGGCATGATCGCCATCAACGCCATCGCCATCCTGCTGGGCTTGCAGCCCCTGCGTCGGGTCCGCAATGCGCTGGCCATGGTGCGCGAAGGCACCGCGCAGCGGCTCGACGGCAGCTTTCCAGCCGAGATCGAGCCGCTGGCCAACGAGACCAATGCGCTGATCGAGAACAACCGGCGCATCGTCGAGCGCTCGCGCACCCAGGTCGGCAACCTTGCCCATTCGCTGAAGACGCCTTTGGCCGTGCTGATCAATGAGGGTCGCGCGCTCGGCGGCGCAAAAGGCCAGCTGATCGCCGAGCAGGCCGCCTCGATGCAGAAGCAGGTCGACCACTACCTGCAGCGCGCCCGCGTCGCCGCGCAGCGCGACAGCGTCGTCTTCCGCACGCCGGTTTCGCCGCTGGTCGAGCGCATGGTGCGCGTGCTGCGGAAGCTCAACCCGCAAGCAAGGCTGACGCTTTCGCTGCCGCCGGCGGAGATCGTCTTTGCCGGCGAGCGCGAGGACCTGGAGGAACTGCTCGGCAATCTGCTCGACAATGCGATGAAATGGGCAAAAAGCGCCGTCGCCGTGACGATCGCCACTATTTCGGGAAGCGGCAACCTGTTTGAAATCGTTATAGAGGATGACGGCCCGGGCATTCCCGAGGACAGCGCGCGGGAGGTGTTGAAGCGTGGCAAGAGACTGGACGAGACGAAGCCGGGAACAGGGCTTGGCCTTGCCATTGTCGCCGACCTCGTCAACGAGTATGGAGGCTCGCTGGCGCTGGAACGGTCCGGCATGGGCGGCTTGAGGGCGGTGGTGAGATTGCGGAGCCTCCAATGATGTTTTTTATCGATTTGCGAGCGACTACCGACGGCCAAATTTCCGACAAATATCAACACTATGGCCATGAAAGCTTCCTGATGGCGCGCCCCCAGCCCATCCAGTTCCATCCCGCTGAAGAGAACCGGTTGTCGGCATGAAGATTCGCGTCGCGCTCGTTTCCGCCCTGCTCGCCGTTTCTGGCTGCACCACGCTCGGCAGGAGCGGTCCGACCTCTCCGGTCACGCCTGTTTCCACGCCGCCCACTGGCGGCAAGGTGTCGACCGGCATTGTCTCTGCCATGAATGGCGGGCTTATCGGCGGATCGATCGGCTCGGGCCTCAGCGATACCGAAAAGCGCAAGGGCCTGGAAGCGGAGTACAAGGCGCTGGAGTACAACACCAGCGGCCAGAAAGTGACATGGAAGAGCGACAACTCCTCGCATTATGGCGAGGTCGTCGCCGCCCAGCCTTACCGGGTCGGCTCGCAGGATTGCCGCCAGTATACCCACACCGTCTATACCAGCGGCGCGGGCGTCACCGCGCGCGGCACCGCTTGCCGCAACGCCGATGGCAGCTGGACGCCGCTGACCTGACGGGCTTCGAACGGAATTAGGCCCGCGGTCGACGGCGTCTGCCGTCAAAGCGTCGCACGATGGTCGTGTTGGCAGGACACGGCTCTGCCGCTATTGGAATAGGCATGCTGTTCTGGGTCATAGCCGCAATCCTCACGCTCGGCGCCAGCCTGGCGGTGCTGTTGCCGCTAACAGGCGGCATGAAGGGCGCGTCGCCGGCCGGCGATCACGATCTCGAAGTCTATCGCGACCAGCTTTCCGAGCTCGACCGCGACATGGCGCGCGGCCTGATCCAGCCGGGCGAGGCCGAGGAGGCGCGTGCCGAGATCGGCCGCCGCATCCTGCGTCTCGGTGCGGTTGAGCAACCGGGCGCGGCAACGCTGAAGCCCTCGCGCAGCGCCAGACTGATCGCCAGCGTGGCCGTGCTTGCGGTTCCCCTGCTGAGCTGGGGGCTTTACGGCATGCTCGGCTCTCCCGACCTGCCGTCGCAGCCGCTGGCCCAACGTCTGGCCAAGAACCCGGCCGATTCCTCGGTCGACGAGCTTGTCGCCCGCGCCGAAGCGCATCTCGCCGCCAATCCGTCGGACGGCAAAGGCTGGGACGTGCTGGCGCCGATCTATCTTCGGCTGCAGCGTTTTCCCGATGCCGTGACCGCCTATCGCAACGCCATCCGCCTCGACGGCGACACCGCCGTGCGCCAGTCGGGCCTTGGCGAGGCGATCGCCAGCGCCGCCGGCGGCATCGTTTCTGCCGACGCCCAAAAGGCCTTCGAGGCGGCGCTGAAGCTCGATCCGGCCAACGCCAAGGCGAATTTCTACTTGGGCGTCGGCCTTGCCCAGGAAGGCAGGAAGGCAGAAGCTGTCGCCGCCTGGCAAAAGATGCTCGGCCAACTCCCGCCGGATTCGCCCTGGCGCAACGCCGTCCAGCAGGCGCTGGCGGAAGCAGGCGGCCCGGCGGTCGCCGATGCCGCGCCGACCAACGGCCCGGACGCCCAGCAGGTGGAAGCCGCCCAGCAGATGTCGCCGCAGGATCGGCAGGCAATGATCGAGACCATGGTCGCCGAGCTCGACGACAAATTGAAGCAGAATCCCCACGACGAGGAAGGATGGATGCGGCTCATCCGTTCCTATGTCGTGCTTGGCAAGGCCGACCAGGCGCGCGACGCGCTCGGCCGCGCTGTCGCCGCCTTTGGGGCGGACAGTGAAGAAGCCAAGAAATTCGCCGCCTTCGCCGCCTCGCTCGGCGTGACGGCGACGGAGTAAAGCAATGACGCGCAAGCAGAAGCGGATGTCGGTGATCCTGGCGGGGCTGGCTTTCCTCGCCGCCGCGACCGGGCTCACCTTCTATGCGCTCGGACAGAAGGCCTCCTATTTCTACATGCCGGCCGATCTGGCCACCGCAAGCGTGCCGCCGGGACAGCGTATTCGGCTTGGTGGCCTGGTCGAAAAGGGCACCATCGTGCGCGGCCAGGGCGCCACCGTCGCCTTCTCGGTCACCGACAAGCAGAAATCGGTCAAGGTCACCTACACCGGCATCCTGCCCGATCTCTTCCGCGAGGAGCAGGGCGTCATCACCGAAGGCACCTTCGGTCCGGACGGCGTCTTCGTCGCCGACAGTGTGCTGGCCAAGCATGACGAGCGCTACATGCCCAAGGAAGTCGCCGACGGCCTGAAGGCCAAGGGCGTCTGGCAGGAAAGCACGAATTGATGAGCAGGTTCCGCAAAAGTGCAAAGCGGTTTTGCGATCAGAACCTGCGACAAGGTAAAGGTCGCAGGTTCCGCAAAAGTGCCACGCGGTTTTGCGATCAGAATCTGCGGCAAAGGTGACCAATGGTTGAAACCGGACATTTTGCCCTCGTGCTGGCTTTCGCGCTGTCGCTGGTGCAGATGCTGGTGCCACTGGTCGGCGCCCGCACCGGCAACCAGCGGCTGATGGCGGTCGGCGGTCCGGTGACGGTCACCGGCTTCGCGTTGACCGCGCTGTCCTTCGCCGCATTGGCGAGCGCCTATGCCGGCTCGGACTTCTCGGTGGCGAGCGTGTGGGAGAATTCCCATTCGCTGCAGCCGATGATCTACAAGATCACCGGCACCTGGGGGAACCACGAAGGCTCGATGCTGCTGTGGGTGCTGATCCTGACCTTCTTCGGCGCGCTGGTCGCCGTCTTCGGCAACAATCTGCCGGCAACGCTCAAGGCCAATGTCCTGGCCGTGCAGGGCATGATCGGCGCCGCTTTCTTCCTGTTCATCCTGGCGACCTCCAATCCGTTTGTCCGCCTCAATCCGGCGCCGATCGAGGGCCGCGACCTCAATCCGATCCTGCAGGACCTCGGCCTCGCCATCCACCCGCCGATGCTTTACCTCGGCTATGTCGGCTTCTCGATCTGCTTCTCCTTTTCGGTCGCGGCGCTCATCGAGGGGCGCATCGACGCCTCCTGGGCACGCTGGGTGCGACCCTGGACGCTGGTCGCCTGGATGTTCCTCACCGGCGGCATCGCCATGGGTTCCTACTGGGCTTATTACGAGCTCGGCTGGGGCGGGTTCTGGTTCTGGGATCCGGTCGAGAACGCGTCCTTCATGCCGTGGCTCGCCGGCACCGCGCTGCTGCATTCGGCCATCGTCATGGAAAAGCGCTCGGCGCTGAAGATCTGGACGCTGCTCTTGGCCATCCTGACCTTCTCGCTGTCGCTGCTCGGTACTTTCCTGGTGCGCTCCGGCGTGCTGACCTCCGTGCACGCTTTCGCCACCGACCCGACGCGCGGCGTCTTCATCCTCTGCATCCTGACGCTGTTCATCGGCGGCTCGCTCACGCTCTTTGCGCTGCGCGCCTCGACGCTGACCGCGGGTGGCCTGTTCCACCCGATCTCGCGTGAAGGCGCGTTGGTGCTGAACAACCTCTTCCTCACCACCGCCACGGCGACGGTGCTGGTTGGCACGCTCTACCCGCTGGCGCTGGAGGAGCTGACCGGCGGCAAGATCTCCGTCGGCGCGCCCTTCTTCGACCTGACTTTCGGTCCGCTGATGCTGCCGCTGCTCGCGATCGTCCCGTTCGGGCCCTTGCTCGCTTGGAAGCGGGGCGACGTCATTGCCGCCTCGCAGCGGCTGATGGCGGCGTTTGCGCTCGCGATCGCCGCTATGCTGGTCACCGGCCTGTTCATCGACGGCGCCTCGGTCTTCGCAGCGCTCGGCGTCGGCCTCGCCGTCTGGCTGGTCGCTGGCGCGCTGACCGACCTTGCCGTCAAATCCGGTTTCGGTTCGGTAGCGCCTGCCGTCGCGCTTCGGCGCTTCGCTGGCCTGCCGCGCTCGGTCTTCGGTACCGCACTGGCCCATCTCGGCCTCGGGCTGACCTTGCTGGGCATCGTCGGCACGCTTTGCTTCGGCACCGAGAAAATCCTCTCCATGCACCCTGGCGAAACGGTGGAGCTCTCCGGCCACACGCTACGCTTCGAGGGGTTGTCCCCGCAGAAAGGTCCGAACTTCACCGAGGATCGCGGTCGCTTCCTGCTTATGGGCGCCGACGGCAACGCCGACGGCGAGATCGCCTCGGCCAAACGCTTCTATCCGGTGCGCCAGACGGTGACGACCGAGTCCGGCATCAGGACGCTGGGCTTCAGCCAGCTCTATCTGTCGCTCGGCGACGAGAACAAGGACGGCTCCGTCGTCGTGCGCCTGTGGTGGAAGCCGCTGGTGACGCTGATCTGGGGCGGCGGGCTGGTGATGATGGCGGGCGCGGCGATGTCGCTGCTCGACCGCCGCCTTCGCGTCGGCGCGCCGGCAAAGCGCCGCAAGCCGGCGGCAGCGTTGGCGAACTCGACATGAGCGCAAGATTTTCGCTCACCTCGCTGGTCCTGCTGCTGGCCTTGCTTTTTACCGGCGCCGCGCAGGCGGTGAAGCCCGACGAAGTGTTGCGGGACCCGGCGCTCGAGGCGAGGGCGCGCGTGCTGTCGGAAGGCCTGCGTTGCATGGTCTGCCAGAACCAGTCGATCGACGAATCCGACGCCGATCTCGCCCGCGACCTGCGCGTTCTCGTGCGCCAGCGCCTCGTCGCCGGCGACACCGACCAGCAGGTGATGGACTATATCGTCTCGCGCTATGGCGAGTTCGTGCTCTTGAAGCCGCGCTTCAGCCTGCGCAACGCGCTTCTGTGGAGCACGCCGGTGCTTCTGCTTCTGGCCGGCGGCCTGTTCATCGTGCTCAACGCCCGCTCGCGCCGACCGGCTTCGGACAGCACTCTCAGCGCCGAGGAGAAGGCGGCGCTGGACAAGATGCTAAGCGATTAGCGCCGTCGCTCGGCTCGGCGATTGACTGCAACCGCCCTCGGGTCGGGCGCTTCTGCCAAGCCTTCGAGCGCGGCATGCCTGTGGTGATCGGCGCCGATCCCAACATTACAAAACTTTCATGTACCGGAAATGGCGCCGTAATGTGCGGCTCTCTAATCCTCTTGCCCGAGGATGCTTCGCCTGAGCGCATCCACTTCGATAGAGGATAAGAAACCCCATGAATAACGCCCCCAATTCATTTGCCTCCACCCGAAAGCGCCTGATGGCGGCTGCAGCGTCCCTGGCCGTTATCGGTGCCGTCGGCGCCGGCGCGCTCGCAACCGGCACCGCCCCCGTGCTGGCCGATGCCGTGCGCGTCGAAGCCCCGCAGATGCCGAGCTTCGCCGATGTCGTCGAGCATGTTTCGCCGGCGGTCGTCAGCGTCAAGGTCAAGGCCAAGATTCAGCCGACGGCCGACGACGGATCCGACGATCAGGACGGCTTCGACAACCTGCCCGACAATCCGCAGCTGCGCCGTTTCTTCAAGGAATTCCGCGGCTTCGGCGATCAGGGTCAGGGCGGCCAGTTCGGCCAGCGCCGGTTCAATCACCGCGACCATGGCAATGGCGAGCCGCGCCCGGTCGCTCAAGGCTCGGGCTTCTTCATCTCCGAGGACGGTTATCTCGTCACCAACAACCACGTCGTCTCGGAAGGCTCGGACTTCAGCGTCGTCACCAATGACGGCAAGGAACTCGACGCCAAGCTGATCGGCACCGATCCGCGCACCGATCTTGCCGTGCTCAAGGTCGATGGCGGCGGCAACAAGTTCACCTATGTCGACTTCGCCGACGATTCCAAGGTCCGCATCGGCGATTGGGTGGTTGCCGTCGGCAATCCCTTCGGCCTTGGCGGCACCGTCACCGCCGGCATCGTCTCGGCTCGCGGCCGCGACATCGGCGCCGGCCCCTATGACGACTTCATCCAGATCGATGCTTCGGTCAACCGCGGCAATTCGGGGGGGCCGACCTTCAACCTCAACGGGCAGGTGATCGGCATCAACACCGCCATCTTCTCGCCGTCGGGCGGCAGTGTCGGCATTGCCTTCGATATCCCGGCCTCGACCGCCAAGCAGGTCGTCCAGGACCTGATGAAGAGCGGCTCCGTCCAGCGCGGCTGGCTCGGCGTCGAGATCCAGCCGGTCACCTCCGACATCGCCGAGTCGCTCGGCCTGAAGTCGGACAAGGGCGCGCTGGTCTCGAGCGCCCAGGATGCCGGTCCGGGCAAGAAGGCGGGCATCACCGCCGGTGACGTCATCACCCAGGTCGACGGCAAGGATGTCGCTTCGCCGAAGGAGCTCGCCCGCATGATCGGCGCATTCGCGCCGGGCAAATCGGTCGACGTCACCGTCTGGCGCAACGGCAAGGACGAGACGGTCAAGGTCGATCTCGGCACGCTTCCCGCGAACGACAAGCAGGCCTCGAACGATGACAACAACAAGCAGTCGGCGCCCGCAGCCAAGGCCGACACGCTGGCCGATCTCGGCCTGACCGTCACCAAGGCGGAAAACGGCAAGGGCCTGGTGGTCACCGACGTCGATCCCGACAGCGACGCGGCCGACCGTGGCATCCAGCCCGGCGACGTCATCACCTCGATCAATTCGAACGACGTGAACACCACCGACGACGTCTCCAAGGCGATGACGGATGCTGCCAAGGCTGGCCGCAAGGCGGTGCTGATGCAGATCACCCGCGACGACTCAAACCGCTTCGTCGCGCTGCCGGTCGGCAAGGGCTGATATCTCGGCGTTCAGCTTTTCCCTGCGGCGGTATCAACACCCCCGAGCCGCCGCCGGGAAAACATGGGGCCGAGCACGTAAGTCAGTCACCGTGTTTCGCTCCTGGCGGCAGCGGGTTTCCCATCACCCGCTGCCGCTTTAGACATAAGGGCTATGAGCCATGACTGCCCCTCAACCTTCCAGTGAAATCGCGTATAACGGCTCCATGAAGATTCTCGTCATGGAAGACGATCGCGAAGCGGCGGACTACTTGCAGAAAGCTTTCGCCGAGGCGGGCCACACCGCTCATGTCGCTGGCGACGGCGAGACCGGCTTCGCGCTCGCCGATGCCGGCGACTATGACGTGATGGTCGTCGACCGCCTGATGCCGCGCCGTGACGGCCTGTCGGTGATCGCAGCACTTCGCTCGCGCGGCAACACCACGCCGGTGCTGATCCTCTCGGCGCTGGGCGAGGTCGACGACCGCGTCACCGGCCTGCGCGCCGGCGGCGACGATTACCTCACCAAGCCCTATGCCTTTTCCGAATTGCTCGCCCGCGTCGAGGTGCTCAATCGCCGCGCAAGCGCGCGCGAATCCGAGACCGTCTACCGTGTCGGCGATCTCGAGCTCGACCGGCTGTCGCATTCGGTCAAGCGCGCTGGCCGCGAGATCACGCTGCAGCCGCGCGAGTTTCGCCTGCTCGAATATCTGATGCGCCATGCCGGCCAGGTGGTGACGCGCACCATGCTCCTGGAAAATGTCTGGGATTATCACTTCGATCCGCAGACCAACGTCATCGACGTTCACGTCTCGCGCCTGCGCGGCAAGATCGAAAAAGGCTTCGACAAGCCGATCCTGCACACGATCCGCGGCGCCGGCTACATGCTGAAGGGCGGCTAGCGCATGCTCCCGAAAAGTGGGAACCGGTTTTCGGAGAAGATCATGCTACAACAAAGGGTTAGATCAGGATGACGATTCAACCAATCGTCATCCTGATCTAGAGCCCACAGATGGCTCTCTCCCTGCCGGCCATCATGAAGACGACAGCGGCCCGGCTCTCGGCGCTCTATCTTCTGCTTTTCGCGCTCTGCGCGGTGCTGCTCGTCCTCTACATGACGTCGCTGTCGGCGCGCATGCTGACCGCGCAGACGCAGGAGACCATCAACGACGAGGTGCTGGGCCTAGCCCGCGCCTATCAGCGCGGCGGCCTGCCGGTGCTGGTGCGCGTCGTCGAGGCCCGCTCGCGCCAACCCGGCGCCAATCTCTATCTGATCGCCGACGCCAACGGCCAGATCCTGACTGGCAATGTCCAGAGCCTGGAGCCGGGGGTCATCGAGACCGAGGGCTGGACGACGGAACCGTTTTCCTACCGGCGCTTCGGCGAGGGCGAGCTCGATCGGCTGCGCAGTGGAGCCACGGACCAGCCCACGCCTCAGGCCGGCGACGGCAATAATCCCCAGTCCACAGGTGAAAAGGGCCACAACGCCATCGCGCTGGTGTTGAGACTGCCCAACCAGATGATCATGCTGGTCGGCCGCGACCTCGGCGAGCCCGAGCGCTTCCGCGCGGTCATCAGCCGCGCGCTGACCCTGGCGCTCGGCATGATGGGGCTTGGCGGCATCCTGATCTGGTTCTTTGTCGGTCGCGCCGCGCTGAAGCGCATCGACAGCGTCTCGGACGCCAGCCGCCGCATCATGGGCGGCGATCTCAGCGGACGGCTGCCGGTCACCGGCGCCGGTGACGAATTCGACCGCCTGTCGGAAAACCTCAACACGATGCTGGCCAGGATCGCGATGCTGAACGAGGGGCTGAAGCAGGTCTCCGACAACATCGCCCATGATCTGAAGACGCCGCTGACCAGGCTGCGCAACCGCGCCGAGGCGACGCTCGCCGGCAGGCACAAGACCGAGGACTACCGCCAGGCGCTGGAAGGCACGATCGCGGAGTCCGACCAGCTCATCAAGACGTTCAACGCCATCCTGATGATCTCGCGCCTGGAGGCCGGCTATTCCTCGGAACAGACCGGTCCCGTCGATCTCGCCGCCACGGTGAGCGACGTCGTCGAACTCTACGAGCCGGTGGCTGAGGAAGCGGGCGTCGCGCTGGAAACGACCGCGCCCGAGGCCTTGACGATCAACGGCAACCGCGAGCTGATCGGCCAGGCGCTGTCCAACATCGTCGACAACGCCATCAAATACTCGACCGACGCCGCCGAGACGCCGAAGGTACGTGTGGCGCTGGAGCGCGTTGGCAACGAAATCAAGCTTGCCGTTACCGACAATGGCCACGGCATTCCCGATGACGCCGATCGTGCCCGCGCCACCGAGCGCTTCGTGCGCCTGGAAAAGAGCCGCTCGCAGCCGGGCTCGGGCCTCGGCCTCAGTCTCGCCAAGGCAATCATGACTTTCCACAACGGAAGGCTTGATCTTTTACCCGCCAATCCCGGATTGTCCGTGGTCATGAGTTTCCCGTTGCGGGAGACGCATTAAAGCAGGTCGCGAGAAAATGGGTTCACGCGACCTGCTTTGAATTCTTGATTTAAGCATGTCTTTGTCCCGAAACCGGGCCCACTTTCGGGAGACATGCTCTGATGGCGCGGATAAATGGCGAAGAAGAAAATCGAATCCGAATTCCGGCTTAGCCCGGCACTGGCGCTCCGCCCCCTGGATGCGGAGCATGCCCGGCGCGAACTGTCGGAAATCGCCGATGCCGCCGAGGAGGCGGGGCTTTCCCGCCTCGCTGCGTTCCTGACGGGCGAGGGGCCGCTACAGGCGCTGCTGGCGGCGGTCTTCGACCTCTCGCCCTTCCTGCGCGATGTGGCGCGCCGGCGGCCGGCGATCCTCGACACACTGTTCGACCGGACGGTCGAAGCGCGGCTCGACGCCGTTCGCGAGGCGATCGGCGGCGCGGCCAGGGCGGACGACGCCTCGGAATCGGGCCTGATGATGGCGCTCAGGCAATGGAAGACCGAAGCGCATTTCCTGATCGCGCTGGCCGATCTTTCAGGCGAGGCGGAGACCTCGGCGACGGTGCGCCGGCTCAGCGATCTTGCGGATGCCTGCACATGCGCCGCGGTCGATTTCCTGCTGCTCGACGCGAACCGGCAAGGCAAGCTCAAGCTGCCGAACCCAGCGGAACCGGCCAGCGATTCAGGCTGGATCCTGCTCGGCATGGGCAAGCTCGGCGCGCATGAATTGAATTTTTCCTCCGACATCGATCTCGTCGTCTTCTTCGAGCCGGAGGCGCCGGCCGTCATCGATCCGCTCGACGCGACCGAGCTGTTCTCCAGGCTCACCCGCCGTCTCGTGCGCATCCTGCAGGACCGCACCGAGCACGGCTATGTCTTCCGCACCGATCTCAGGCTTCGCCCCGACCCAGGCTCGACCCCGTTGGCGATCCCGGTCGAGGCGGCGCTTCGCTATTACGAGGCGCGCGGCCAGAACTGGGAACGGGCGGCCATGATCAAGGCGCGGCCGGTGGCGGGCGATCTCGCCGCGGGCGCGGCCTTCCTCAAGGAATTGCAGCCCTATGTCTGGCGCAAATACATGGACTATGCGGCGATCGCCGACGTCCATTCGATCAAGCGCCAGATCCATGCCCACAAGGGCCACGGCGAGATCGCCGTGAAGGGCCACAACGTCAAGCTCGGCCGCGGCGGCATCCGCGAGATCGAGTTCTTCGTCCAGACCCAACAGCTCATCGCCGGCGGCCGCTTCCCGGAGTTGCGCGGTCGCGAGACCGTGCCGATGCTCGCAGCGCTCGCCGCGCGCGGCTGGATCACCGCCGATGCGCGCGATGCGCTCACCTGCCAATACTGGTTCCTGCGCCGTGTCGAGCACGCCATCCAGATGGTGGCCGACGAGCAGACGCATATCCTGCCTGAGGAAGACGAGGAGCTGAAACGCATTGCGCTGATGCTGGGATTCGCCGGCGAAGCGGACTTCACGCTGGCCTTCAGAGCCTCACTGCAGCAGGTCGAGCGCCACTATGCGGCGTTGTTCGAGACGGCGCCCGAGCTTTCGGCCGGAGTCGGCAACCTGGTCTTCACCGGCGATGTCGACGATCCCGATACGCTGCAGACGCTGCATAGCCTGGGCTTCCAGCGGCCGAGCGATATCTGCCGCGTCATCCGCGGCTGGCATTTCGGCCGCTACCGCGTCACCCAGTCGGCGGAGGCGCGCGAACGGCTGACCGAACTGACGCCGGCGCTGCTCAAAGCCTTCGGCCAGACGCGGCGCGCCGACGAGGCGCTGATGCGCTTCGACGAGTTCCTCGCCGGCCTGCCGGCAGGCATCCAGCTCTTCTCGCTGCTGCAGTCGAACCCGGCGCTCTTGAAGCTGATGGCGACCATCATGGGTGCCGCACCGAGGCTGGCAGCCATCATCACCCGCCGCCCGCATGTCTTCGACGGCCTGCTCGACCCGGCACTGCTCACCGAATTGCCGGACCGCGCCTATCTCTCGGCGCGCCTTGCCGCCTTCATCGAAGGCGACCGCGCCTATGAGGATGTGCTCGACCGCCTGCGCATCTTCGCCTCCGAGCAGAAATTCCTGATCGGCGTGCGCCTGCTTGCCGGCTCGATCGATCCGGCGCGCGCCGGCCGCGCCTTCTCCGATCTCGCCGACCTCACCATAGAAGCGGCGCTTCAAGCGGTGATCGCCGAATTCGCGCTACGGCACGGCAGGATCGCCGGCGGCAGGGTGGCGCTGCTCGGCATGGGCAAGCTCGGCAGCCGCGAACTCACCGCGGGTTCGGATGTCGATCTCATCCTGCTCTACGATCATTCAGATGCCGAGGACTCCGATGGCGAGAAGCCGCTGGCGCCCTCGCATTACTACACCCGCATGACGCAGCGCCTGATCGCGGCCGTCTCGGCGCCGACAGCCGAAGGCGTGCTCTATGAATTGGACCTGCGCCTGCGCCCCTCCGGCAACAAGGGGCCGGTCGCCACCCATATCGACGCGTTCAAGAAATATCAGCGCCAGGATGCCTGGACCTGGGAGCACATGGCGCTGGCACGGGCCCGCGCCATCGGCGGCGATGCCGAACTCTGCGCCGAGCTCGAGACGGAAGTAGCGGCGGTTCTGGCGCAGCCGCGCGACGCCGCCAAGGTGAAGGCCGAGGCCTCGGACATGCGAGCGCTGATCGAGAAGGAGAAGCCGCCGCGCGACCTCTGGGACATCAAGCTGATCCCGGGCGGGCTCATCGATCTCGAATTCATCGCCCAGGGCGCGGTCATAACCGGCAATGTCGAGCCCGGCCGCCGGGCGACGGCGACGGCCGACATTCTGGCGCGGCTAGCCCCCGGTTTCGCAGGCGGCGCTGTCCGTGAAGAGCTTGGCGAGGCCTATCGGCTCTATCTGGCGCTGACACAGATGATCAGGCTTTGCCTCACCGGCGAGTTCCAGCGCGACGATGTCCCGCCGGGGCTTTCGGACCTGCTGCTGGCGGCCACCGACCTGCCGGATTTCGGCGTGCTGGAAGCACATCTCAAGGAGATGTCGCGGAAAGTTCGGAAAGACTTCGACCATATCCTTCGCGCGGACGCGGCGACTTCGCGAGGTTAATCCACGCCTCATTCCTTCGCGCCCCCTCTGTCCTGCCGGACATCTCCCCCACAAGTGGGGAGATTGGCAGCTTCGGCGCCTCGCTCACTCCTGCGACGTTGGAGATTGGCGAAAGGCGGCGCGACATTTGATCTCCCCCCTTGTGGGGGAGATGTCCGGCAGGACAGAGGGGGGCGCAGTCCCTCCAGCGTTACAGATTTTTCTGCGAAATTCAGGCAGCCGCCTTCACCGTCGGCGGCGCCTTCTTCAGCGGGATGCGCACCGACACGATGGTGCCGGTCCCTTCGGTCGAGCGGATCTTCAGCGCGCCGCCCTGCAGCTCGGCCAGCGAGCGCGAGATGGCGAGCCCGAGGCCCGAGCCGGTATGGTTCTTGGAGAACTGGTTCTGCACCTGCTCGAACGGCCGGCCGAGCTTGCTCAGCGCCTGCTTGGGAATGCCGCAGCCATTGTCCTCGATGGTGAGCAGCAGGGCGCCCGACGTGTTGCGCGCCCTGACCGTGATCTTGCCGCCCTGTCCGGTGAACTTCACCGCGTTGGAGAGCAGGTTGATGGCGATCTGCTTGATGGCGCGGCGGTCGGCGTAGAGCCGCATCGTATCGGCGATGCGCGTCTCGACATTGATCGACTTTTCCGCCGCCTGCAGCGAGATAACCCGCACCGTTTCCTTGATCAGCGGGCAGAGGTCGATCTCCTCGCGATCGAGCGAGAACTGGCCGGCCTCGATCTTCGACATGTCGAGGATGTCGTTGATGACGCCGAGCAGGTATTTGCCGCTGCCGTTGATGTCGGTTGCGTATTCCTCGTAGCGCTCGGAGCCGAGCGGCCCGAAAAGGCCCTGCTGCATAAGCTCGGAGAAGCCGATGATGGCGTTGAGCGGCGTGCGCAATTCATGCGACATGTTGGCGAGGAACTCCGATTTGGCCCGATTGGCCGCCTCGGCGCGCTCGGTTTCCTTCATGTATTTGCGATTGAGTTCGACCAACTCGCTGGCGCGTTCCTCCTCGGCGCGGCGGGCCAGGCTGAGGTCGTGGATCGTCGCCATCAGCCGCCGCTCGCTGTCGACCAGCTTTTCCTGGTGCAGCTTGATCTGGGTGATGTCGGAGCCCACGGAAACGACGCCGCCGTCGCGGGTCCTGAGCTCGTTGACCTGCAGCCAGCGGCCGTCGGCAAGCTGGCGCTCGAGCGTGATGCCGCCATGCGGACCATTGGCATTGGCCAACCTGCGCTCCGAGGCGAAGGCGAGCATGCGCTCCTCCAGCATATCGCGGGTCGCGCCCGGCATGACGTCGCGGTCCGACAGCCCGTTGTCCTTCTGGAATTTCGAATTGCACATGATCAGCCGTTCGGCGGCATCCCACAGCACGAAGGATTCGTTGATGTTCTCGATCGCGGTCCTGAGCCGCATGTCCGCCGCTTCCGAGCGCAGCGCCAGGTGCCGCTGCTCAGTGACGTCGACGGCGATGCCGATCAGCTGGATCTCCGGCGCCTCCGGGTCGATCACCTGCGCGCGGGCCCGCATCCACACATATTGCCCGTCGGCGTGGCGCATCCGGAAAACCTGGTCGATATGGTCGATCTCGCGCTCGACGATGCGGTTGGCGAGTTCGAACAGGTCGCCGTCGTCGGGATGGATGATCTCGTCGACCTCGCCGAAGGAGAGCATCGTATCGCAGGGCTCGTAGCCCAGCATGTCGTACATCGAGCGCGACCAGTACATCTTGCCGCGCACCATGTCCCAGTCCCACAGCCCGCAGCGGCCGCGCACCAGCGCCATGTCGATGCGCTGATGCGCTTCGAGATAGATGCGGTCCGCCGCCTGGGCGCGCGCCGCCTGGCCGAAATAGGCGTAGAGGATGACGATCAGCACGCCCGCCGTCAGCACGAACAGGGTGACGTTGAGCGACATCGACTTGCGCCAGTTGTCGAACACCGCTTCCTGCGGCACCAACACGGCCGCCGCATGTCTGCGGTCGCCGCTGAGGCTGACGGCGGCGAACCAGTCCCGTCCCGCGATCGAGACATCCATCACGCCGGCGCGGTCGCCGAACATGAACAGCGGCTGGCCGCCCAGCACGAGGCTGTCCAGCGTGCGGCCCTGCCAGCCTGTCGACAAGGGCGAAACGGCGATGACCTTGAAGTTGGCGTCGGTGATGGCGAGCACATGGGCACGGCTCATGGCGCCCTGGCGGCTGGTGTTTTCCAGCAGGCTTATGGCATTGGCGCCGGCTGCGCTGGAGTCGGCGGTGACACCCTGCGCCATCTGGCCGGCGGCCAGCGCCAGCACCGCCTTGGCGTCGCGCTCGATCTCGTCATGCTCGTTCATCAGCGACAGGAAGCGCAGCGCGGCGATGACGATCAGGAAGATGATGATGAGAGCCGGGATCGAACGGCGCAGGAAGGGCTCGGCGGCCAAGAGCCGCTGATAGGTGGGTTCGGCGATCAGGCGCGTATTACCGGCAAGTCCATCGCTCCTTGCCTTGCGACGCGCAAAAGCCTTCCCTCCGGGCGCGCCCCACGCGTCCGCCTTGGCCATAAATGGCACTCCCCGATCTGCCGTATACTGGATGATCCGGATACGCCGCACGCCCGAATCGTCAGTAAAGAATCAAACGTGATTCGCCTTGTCCAGAGGCGCGGGCAAAAAAGATTAAAAGTTGATTGAAATTTGTCCTTTTCCCTTCTCCCCTTGTGGGAGAAGGTGGCCGCGAAGCGGACGGATGAGGGGTTTTCCAGGGAACACCAACGCCTCACTTCGCTGGAACACCCCTTGTATCTGCACGGAGGAGACTTTGTGCGAGAAGAGCGACTGAGCCTCGAACCGGATGGCCATCCGATTCGA